>JANOTE010000356.1:0-6246 GCA_031416195.1 Rhodoferax sp. | reverse complement strand
TGCTCATGTTCTTCTCCTGGTCAATGTGGGGGATGCTGGCCACCCCGCCCGAGCCCGGATTCAACATCACAGAACACGATGCCATTCCAGAGAAATTCAGCCCAAACTTCTCTGGAATGACACAGCTTCGCTCCGTTTTTGTCTGATCCGAAGTAATCTAAAGTAAAAAGCGCCTGAGCTAGCGAGCTAACTCAGGCGCTTGTCATCTGAATGTCAATTTCAATTTCGCTGTCAATAACGGCGGCTTACTTGCGCAGACCCAGCTTGGTGATCAACGCCGAGTAGCGGTCATGATCCTTGGAATTCAAATAATCCAGCAGCTTGCGACGGCGGCTGACCATGCGCAGCAAACCACGGCGGCCGTGGTGGTCTTTGGCATGGGTTTTGAAATGGGGTGTGAGCTCGTTGATACGGGCCGTTAGAAGCGCCACTTGCACTTCCGGGCTGCCGGTGTCACCGACTTTGCGTGCGTTGTCTTTAACGACAGCGGCTTTGATGCTGGAGAGAATCATTTTATTTCCTGATGTGGTTGAAATCGTGTCACATGAACTTGCGCCGAAAGCTGGAACTGCCTTGGACGTGCGCTTTACTGTATGCAAAGCCTGTCAATTATAGCCCGGTTTGGGCACTGGCGCGTGTGTCGCCCTGCCGCCGCTCAAGCCCTCAATCAAGGTCAGCTTGACTGGCCCGGTTGGGCCAGCATAGGCGGTAAGACAAAAGAAGCGCAAACAAATTGCACTGCTGTGGTCTTTTTCAAGACCCGCTGCAAAAACATAAACATACGGGGAAAACTCTTGAAAGAAATGAAAACAGGCGCAGCTTGTTTGCATGCGGCGAACACTGTGGGAGCCGCGAACTTTATCAGGAGCTTCCTCATGTTTTTTGCAACCACCGCCCCGGTCAACTTTCGCCGTTACGCCCACGGGCCAAATGCTCACGGGAGCCAAGTCGGTCGCTCGCTGGAGCGCTTTCTGGATGACGCGATTCAATCGGGTCGCCAAAAGAGCGCCTCATTCGAGCAGGACGACACCTCCTTCACCCTGAGCTTCGACGTGCCCGGCATCGCCAAAGACCAGCTGACCATCGGCATTGAAGGCAACATCGTGCGCATCGCCTCCAAAGAAGGCGCACCGCGCCAGTACAAGGCCGCCTACGAGCTGCCACAAGACATCGACGCGACCACGAGCGAGGCTAAGCTGGACAACGGCGTGCTGACGCTCAAACTCGCCAAGAAAGTTGTGGCGAGCGCTGTATCGGAACTGGCGATTCACTGAACTTGGTGCGTTTTATGCGCAAATAACCGAACACAAAATGCTATATAATAAATAGCATTTTGTGCAACGTTTACGGGGGCTAGATGCTTATTTTATTCAAAAAATAGCCACCAAAGATAGAAAAAGGGCCAAAATGGCTCTTTTTTACTACATTTGTAGTGAAGATTGTGAATTCAAACCAAATCCAGCCCCCAACGCGGTTTCACGTCAAATGCGTAAGCCGTATCCGCCGCCTGAATCCCGCTTTGCAAACGCATCGCACCGGCCATGGCGATCATGGCGCCGTTGTCTGAGCAGAACTCAAGCTCGGGGTAATGCACGCGAACACCTTGGCTGGCGCAGGCAACGTCCAGTTGCAAACGCAACTGGCGGTTGGCACCTACACCGCCTGCGACGACGAGGCGGTTCAGGCCGGTTTGCGCAAGCGCGGTCATCGATTTTTTCAGCAGCACTTCAACGATGGCCGCCTCGGTGGATGCAGCCAGATCCGCTTTGCGATTTTGCAATTCATCGCCTAGTTTTTTGGCCTGCATCATCACGGCGGTTTTCAGGCCGGCGAATGAAAAATCGAGGTTGCGGCTGTGCAGTAACGGCCTTGGCAGCTTGAAGGCCGTCGGGTCACCGCTTTGCGCCAACTTGGCCAGCGCGGGGCCGCCGGGGTAGCCCAGACCCATCAGCTTGGCGGATTTGTCAAACGCCTCGCCAGCGGCGTCGTCAATCGTCTCGCCCAACAGTTCATAGCGCCCTACACCGTCCACTCGCATCAATTGAGTATGCCCGCCAGACACCAGCAGCGCCACAAATGGAAACTCGGGCGGGTCGATGCTCAAAAATGGGGACAGTAGGTGCCCCTCAAGATGGTGTACGCCGAGCACCGGTTTGCCTAAAGCAGCACCGAGTGCGCACGCCACGCCCGCGCCCACGAGTAGCGCGCCAGCCAGGCCAGGGCCGCGCGTGAAGGCAACCACGTCCACATCTTTGATCGACACGCCACTTTGGGCCATGACCTGTCGGGTCAGCGGCAGCACACGGCGAATATGGTCGCGACTCGCCAGCTCGGGCACCACGCCTCCGTAAGCCTCGTGCATCTCGACCTGGCTGTACAGCGCGTGGGCCAGCAACTTGGGCACGCCCGTGGGCTGCATTTCAACCAGCGCCACGCCGGTTTCGTCGCATGAGGATTCGATGCCCAACACCCAACTCGATCTCAATTCGTTCATGGGCACGAGTTTAGGTTGTTGTGCGACGCACCAATTAAGGACATAAGACGTGATATTGAGTTGGCACGAGTTTCGCGTTACCGCTTCAGCAGGACATTTGTCGGTTCGACTCAACGATTGGAAGCCATGTCAGGATTTCGCAGTTTTCTCAAAAGCGGCCACGCGCCCACTTTGGGTGCTTCATTTTTCTACTTCATGTTCTCCTGCGCCATCTGGGTGATGAACGGCACGATGGCCCCCTTCATCTCCGAGACTTACAACCTCACGCCTGCGCAAAAGGGGTTGATGCTGTCGATCCCGATCTTTGCCGGGGCGCTGATGCGCTTTCCGCTGGGAATTCTTGCGCAGTACATTGGCCGCAAAAACGCCACCTTGGTCGAGATGGTGGGTATCGCGCTGGCGCTGCTGTTTGGCTACTTCTTCGTCGATTCATTCAACGACCTGCTGGCGATGGGCGTGCTGCTGGGCGTTGCAGGCGCGAGCTTTGGCGTGGCGTTGTCGCTCGGCTCGGGCTCGTTCCCGCCGCGCTACAAGGGGCTGGCGATGGGCCTGGTGGGTGCGGGCAACGTGGGTACTGCCGTGTCAGCCCTGTTGGCACCGCCGCTGGCGCAGGCGTTTGGCTGGCAAACGGTGTACGGTATTGCTGCCGTAGCAGTGCTGGTTCCAATCGTGGTGATGGTTGTGTTTGCACAAGAGCCGCCCGACCTGGACAAGCACGCCAGCTTCAAAGAGCACATTGCCTGCCTGTTTGAGAAAGATGGCTGGGCCTTTAGCTTGATTTACGCCGTCACGTTTGGCGGCTTCATTGGCTTGATTACCTTTTTACCGAGCTACTTTTATGACCAATTCCGTGTCAGCAAGATCGAAGCCGGTCAACTGACGATGCTGGCCGCCTTCATGGGGGCGGCTCTGCGGGTTTTCGGCGGCTGGATTTCAGACCACTGGGGCGGCGTCAACACGCTGACGGCGGTGCTGGCCATAGTAACGGTCACGCTCGTACTGTGCGGCCTGGCCGAGAATTCCTTGCCGATGACGATGCTCTTGTTTTTGATCTGCTTTGCCGCCCTGGGTGCAGGCAACGGCGCGCTGTTCCAGTTGGTGCCACTTCGCTGGCCCATGACAACAGCCGTGGCAGGCTCAATGATTGGCGAGATTGGCGCGCTGGGAGGTGGCCTGATCCCCAACGCGATGGGCTTGAGCAAACAATATGCAGGCACCTACCTGTGGGGCTTTGTAGGATTTGCAATCTGCGCCGCCGCCATGCTGGTGCTGCTGCGCGGCATGCAGATTCGCTGGACGAGGACGTGGGCAGAGAAAGGTGGACGGGCTCGCAGCGCCTGACTCTTGTTAAAATTAACTCAGGGGTTAATTTTACTGCTAAAATCGGCAAAAATGTCTATTTTTTCTACAAAAACAACCTATGGCCCTCGTATATATTGCATAAATAGCTATGTTTAATATAGCATTTATCGCGTGCTGCTACTTCGGCAAAAACAGCAGCCAGTAAACCAGCAGCAGGTTGAATAGCACGCTGAACGCCAGCAGCAGCTTCCACAGCGTGGTGGGGTCGCGTTGCAGCAAGGCGGACGCGGGCGGCGCGGACAGAGGTCTTGACGCGCCACGCTGCAGCGCCAGCAAAAACTCCTCAGCCGTTTCAAACCGCAGCCGCTTGTTGCGCGCCACCGCTTTGAGCACAACGTGATCGAGCCAGATCGGGATCTCGGGGTTGTGGCGGCTCGGCGCCGTGGGGTCGCGGTAATAGCGGCCCACCTGGTAGGGCAGCACCTCGCCGTAGGGCAGTTTGCCGGTCAACAATTGATACAGCGTTACACCCAGCGCGAACAGGTCGCTTTGCGCGTGCGCCGTCTCCTTCAATTCGTCATCGACCTTGCCTTGTTGCCCAGCAACTTGGTAGCCCCATTGCTCGGGGTTGATGTAGCTCGGTGTGCCTGCATGCAGCGCGCGCATGGATGGGGGCTCGCGCCCGCTCAAGGCCACGCCCAGGTCCAACACCCGCAGCACGCCATCATCGCCCTGGTGCAAGTTGGCAGGTTTGATGTCGCGGTGGATGACGCTTTGGCGATGCAGCCTGCCGAGCGCCTTCAATGCTTGTATGGCGCCCGCAACGGCTTGCACCGGACCAAAGCGGTGCTTGCGATCCAGCATCTGCTGCCAGGTCTCGCCACCATGCCAGTCGTACAAAAGGTAGAACGCTGAGCGCGGCTGCCCCGAAGGCAACTGTTCATGGATGTTGACCAGGTTGTCTGATGCGCGCGATGTCTGCATGCGCTTGGCCAGCCAAGCCTCGTGCGCCAGCATGGCGCGCTCGTCTGCGTCGTGCGCGCGGGCGGGGTTCAAAGTTTTCAGCGCGTAAAGTGTCTTGGTCTGCGGGTCGCGCAACTGGTAGAGCAGGTTGATACCGTTGTCTGCCACAGTGGCCGTGACGGTCAGCCCATCGATCACTTCACCGAGTTTCAGGCGCGCTGGAATGGGCAAGGTCTGCGCGATGCGGTTGGCATCTTTAAGCGATCCTTCCAACAGGCCCAGCACGCGCACGACCACGGCGGTTGCGTTGTCGTTGCCGCCTGCGGTGAGTGCGGCATCCACCAGTTTCTGACTGGCTTCCTGCGCTTTCGGCAACTGCGCATAGTCCCTGAGATGGCGTTCACGCACGGCAGTGTGAACGCCATCCGTCAGCAGCACAAACACATCACCCACCTGCAGGTCACCCTGCAGGTAGTCCACCATCAAGTGGTCGTCCGCACCGACGGATCGAAGCAGCTGATGCTTGAAATCAGGGTGGTTGACCGCATGGTCATTCGTCAGCTGCACGATGGCACCGGCGCGCAGCAGGTAGCAGCGCGAATCGCCCACGTGCGCCAGTGTGTAGGTCTGCCCGCGCAGCACCAGGGCCGTGAGTGTGGTCAGGCCCAGGATGGGATGGCGCCTGCGATTGATGCCCACCAGCCACGAGTTTTGCGCGCCGATGATACGGTCAAGCGCCACGGTGGTGTCCCACGTCTCGGGCGTGCCGTAGTAGTCGCGCACCAGGCTGGTCACCGTGGTCTGCGCCGCCTCTTTGCCCATGCCACCGGTGCTCACCCCATCGGCAATGGCCACGATGGAGCCCATGTCTTCCTGCCCCGCCTGAGGAAGCATGGCGGCGCAAAAGTCTTCATTGATTGCTTTGCGGCCTGCCAGCGAAGCGAATCCGATGTCTATTTCAAATGCCATGCACCAAGGGTACGCAATATCGATGCCCGAATCCAGGCCTGCATCGATTGATTCCGCCCTGGTTTGGTGCAATTGTGCTGCCTGATGCGTCAAAAATTGGCACGGGGATTGCACAACTAAATTGAATCAACGACGGGAAGCTCTTGTGAAAAAATCAAAACTAGTGATGGTGGGCAATGGCATGGCGGGAGTGCGCATGCTCGAGGAACTGATCAAAGTTGCGCCCGAGCTGTACGACATCACCGTGTTTGGCGCCGAGCCGCACCCCAACTACAACCGCATTTTGCTCAGCCCCGTGCTGGCCGGCGAGCAGACACTCGACCAGATCGTGCTCAACCCGCTGTCGTGGTACGAAGAGCATCAGATCGACTTGCGCATGGGCAAGCGCGTCGTCGATGTCGACCGTCGCCACCGCGTCGTGAAGTGCGATGACGGCACCCAGGCGCCCTACGACCGCCTGTTGATCGCCACCGGCTCCAACCCCTACATCCTGCCGGTGCCCGGCAAAGACCTGCCCG
>JANOTE010000355.1:0-2363 GCA_031416195.1 Rhodoferax sp. | reverse complement strand
CGATCGGGCAATCACCACCAGCTCTTTTTTGCCATTGGTGACGTAGCGCATGGTGGCGTTGAAGCCGATGCTGCCGTTGGACTTGGCTTCCACGCTGGAAGCCACCGCTGCACGCGATGCCGCACCACCGATGTGGAAGGTGCGCATTGTGAGCTGGGTGCCGGGCTCGCCGATGGACTGAGCGGCAATCACGCCTACAGCCTCGCCGCCGTTGACCAAGCCACCCCGACCCAGATCGCGGCCATAGCATCTGGCACAAATGCCAAAACGCGTCTCGCAAGTCAGCGCGGTACGTACTTTGACCTCATCCACGCCTTGCACCTCAAGCTCGTCAATCACGTCTTCGTCCAGCATGTCGCCCGCTTTGGCCAGCACGGCACGGCTTTCGGGGTGCAGCACATCCTCAGCAGCGGTGCGGCCCAGAACGCGGTCGCGCAGGGACTCGATCACTTCGCCGCCTTCGACAATGGCGCGCATCAGGTAGCCCTGGTGGGTGCCGCAATCCTGCTCGGTCACCACCAAGTCTTGTGTGACGTCCACCAAGCGGCGCGTGAGGTAACCCGAGTTAGCGGTCTTAAGCGCCGTGTCAGCCAAGCCTTTGCGCGCACCGTGGGTGGAGATGAAGTACTCCAGCACATTCAGGCCTTCACGGAAGTTGGCGGTGATGGGTGTCTCGATGATCGAGCCATCGGGTTTGGCCATGAGTCCACGCATACCCGCCACCTGGCGAATCTGCGCGGCAGAACCGCGCGCACCAGAGTCGGCCATCATATAGATGGAGTTGAATGACTCCTGCTGCACCAGCTTGCCGTGGCGGTCTGTCACCATTTCTTTGGACAGCCCAGCCATCATCACCTTGGAGACCTCGTCGCCTGATTTGCCCCAAATGTCCACCACCTTGTTATAGCGCTCGCCAGCGGTGACAAGGCCGGACACGTACTGTTGCTCGATCTCTTTGACTTCCTTCTGCGCGCGCGTGATGATGCCCTGCTTTTCCTGCGGCACCAGCATGTCGTCGATGCAGATCGAAATGCCAGCACGAGTCGCCAGGCGGAAACCCGCTTGCAGCAGCTTGTCCGCAAATACCACCGTCTCTTTCAAGCCGCACTTGCGGAATGAGACGTTAATCAGCTTGGAGATCTCCTTCTTCTTCAGCGCCTTGTTCAGGTTGGAGAAGGGCAAGCCTTTGGGCAGAATTTCGGACAGCAAAGCGCGGCCTGCCGTGGTTTCCCATAGCTTGGTGGACGCCACAAATTCGCCGGTTTCCTTGTCCTTGGTGTACTCGGTCAAACGCACGTTGATGCGTGAGTTCAGCTCCACCTCATTGGCATCAAACGCGCGCTGCACTTCACCGGTATCGGCAAAGATCAAGCCCTCTCCTTTGCCGTTAATGCGCTCACGCGTCGTGTAGTACAGGCCAAGCACCACGTCTTGCGACGGCACGATGGACGGTTCGCCATTGGACGGAAACAGCACGTTGTTGGAAGCCAGCATCAAGGTGCGGCACTCCATCTGCGCTTCAACTGACAACGGCACGTGAACGGCCATCTGGTCACCGTCAAAGTCGGCGTTGAACGCCGCGCAAACCAGCGGATGCAACTGGATCGCCTTGCCTTCGATCAGAATCGGCTCAAACGCCTGAATGCCCAAACGGTGCAGCGTAGGCGCACGGTTCAACATCACCGGGTGCTCTTTGATCACCTCTTCCAAAATGTCCCACACCACGGGCGTGCCGGATTCAACTTCTTTCTTCGCCGCCTTGATGGTGGTCGCGATGCCCATCGCCTCCAGGCGCGAGAAAATGAAGGGCTTGAACAACTCCAACGCCATCAACTTTGGCAAGCCGCACTGGTGCAGTTTGAGCGTAGGGCCGACCACAATCACCGAGCGGCCCGAGTAGTCCACCCGCTTGCCCAGCAAGTTCTGACGGAAACGTCCGCTTTTGCCTTTGATCATGTCAGCCAAAGATTTCAGTGCGCGCTTGTTGGCACCGGTCATGGCTTTGCCGCGACGGCCATTGTCAAGCAGTGAATCCACCGCCTCTTGCAGCATGCGTTTCTCGTTACGCGCAATGATTTCTGGCGCTTTGAGTTCCAGCAAACGACGCAAGCGGCTGTTGCGGTTGATCACGCGACGGTACAGGTCGTTCAAATCGGACGTGGCGAAACGGCCACCATCCAGCGGCACCAGCGGACGCAAATCAGGCGGCAGCACCGGCAGCACTTCCAGCACCATCCAGTCGGGCTTGATACCCGATTTTTTGAATGCTTCGAGCACTTTGAGGCGCTTGGCGTTTTTCTTGATCTTCAACTCAGAGCCGGTCAGATCGTTGCGCAGCTTCTCGATGGAGCCGTCAATGTCAA
>JANOTE010000354.1:0-4658 GCA_031416195.1 Rhodoferax sp. | reverse complement strand
CGGCGCGCCATCGGCGCATACAGCTGCGCTGGAGCGATGTTGCCCATGGCGTACTCAAACTCGGTGACAAAGTGGAACTGCGGCATGGCGTGGATGCGCGCGCCCGCCTTGTTGGCTGATGCGCTAACGTTGCGCCCAAAGGTGATCAGCACGTGATTGCAGGCACCACCGGCCAGCGCAACCGCAGCGCATTGCAGCGCCATGGCCGGGCTTGCACCGCCATGCGGAATCAGAGCCGAGAAGCGCAAATCGGGCAAGCCAAAATTGTCGATGAAGTCGTCGGCCGTGCCGCTGACCAGGCCGATGGGGATGATGCCGTCAATGTCTTTTGGGGTCAGGCCTGCGTCGGCGATGGCCTTGAGCGAGGACTCAATTTGCAGTTCAAACGCGGTCTTGGTTGAGCCTCGCAGGTAGGCCGTTTCACCAATGCCGGTGACGCAGGCTTTGTCGCGCAGGGTCATGTTGTGTGTCTCCTCGGGTCAATGGAATCATGCGGGCGCAGCAGGGGTTGCCAAGTCCAATGCGCGCTGGACGGCAAGCCGCTTAAGCTCGTTTCGTTGCAGCTTGCCGGTGACGGTCAGCGGCAGGCTGGAACAGATTTCGATATGATCCGGCATTTTGTATTTGGAGGACTCCGTGGCGCAGTGGAGCATCAGTGCGGCAATGTCAAATTCGGCGATATCGACGGTAGCAGCGGGAACCACATAGGCGAAAATGCGCTCCCCGCGCGCCGCATCCGGCACGCCGACCACCGCTGCATCCTTAACCGAAGGGTGCCGCCGCAGCACGGCCTCTACTTCGGCCGGGGACACGTTGATGCCCGCACGCTTGATCATCTCGCTGACGCGGCCCACAAACACAAAATCGCCCTGGGCATTGAGCAGGCCCATGTCGCCGGTGCGGTAATAGCCGTCCGCCGTGAAAGCCTTGGTGTTTTGCGCCGCGCTGGTGCCGCTGTAGCCCAGCGTGGTGTAGCCACGCACTTCGACCAGGCCGGGCGTGCCAGTGGAGACCATTGCGCCGGTGGCTTCATCGACGAAACGCATTTCCTGCCCTGGCAGCGGCGGGCCCTGGCAATGCGCGCGGCGCTGCAAAGGCCAATGGTGCCATGTCACCGCGCAATTGCCACAGGTTTCGGTGGCACCGTAAATGTTGCACAGCTCGGTGATTCCCAGCCTGTCCACGGCAAACAAAAACTCTTCTGGGCTCCCGATGGTGACACCGGTGCGCAAGCTGGCCAATTTCTGCTTGTCATAGTTTGGATGATGCGCCATAGCGGCTGACATCGCCGGCAACGTATAGATGGCAGTGCATCGCTCGCGCGCAATCGTCTGCAACGCCAGCGCTGCGTCAAATTTTTCCATCAATACCAAAGTAGCACCGTGCGAGAAAGTGGCGGGCAGGGCGTTGGCGCTGCCAAAGGCCCAGAACAAGGGCGACGAAAGCAACACTCGGTCATCTGTGCCCAGGCCCTGACGTTCACCAATGTTGAAACCGTTCTCAATCACCGCAAACTGACGCAGTGGCACCGCCTTGGGTGCGCTGGTGGAGCCCGACGTGTAAAGCACCAGCGCATCGTCGCCCGCACTGGCGGCCTGGCCGGGCGGCAAAGGCTCAAACTTGGGTGCGTTTTTGATGATTTCTTCATAGCTAGCCAAGCTGGTGATGCCATGGCCCAACAGCCACGTTCGATCCGCCGTCGGTATCCCCGGTGTGCCCTGCAAAGCGGCCAGACTGGCCGCAAAATCATGATCGCCAAAGCGTGTCGATGCCACCAGCACGGACAGCTTTGCATCCGGCAGCAGAAAAGCAAGCTCCGAGCGGGTTGACCAGGTGCTTAGCGGCACCGCCGTGGCACCCACTGCACCTGCACCCAGGCACACGTCCAGCCACTCCACGCAATTGCCCAGCAGCAGACCGACACGCTCGCCGCGCTTCACGCCGCAGGCTTGCAATGCACCAGCCACCTTGGCAGCACGATCAGCCAGGTCGCGGTAACTGAAGCTACCCTGGGCGCAAACGAGGGCGATGGCCTGTGGCTGGGCTTGCGCCTGCTCACGCACCAGCTCAATCAGGGTTCTTGCAAATGGTGCTTGCACGATGCCTATTCCATCTTGGCACCAGATATTTGCACCACCTCTTTCCATTTGACGCGCTCCCGCTCGGCAAATGCGGCTGTTTCCTGCGGGCTGCTCGATACTGAACGCGCTCCCGTTTCCAGAAAACGTTGTTGCATTGCAGGCTCGGCGGCAATTGCCTGAACGGCGCTTGAGAGCTTGCTGACAATAGCCGCAGGAGTTCCCTTGGGGACGACAAATGCGCCCCACGAGGTGAAGATGAAATCGCGAACGCCAGCTTCTGCCATGGTAGGCACGTCTGGCATGGTCGGCCAGCGCTCAGATGCAGTGACGGCCAGCGCCTTAACTTTCCCGGCCTTGATCAGCGGGGTGTAACTTGCAATGTTGTCAATGGCAAAGTCGGTGTCACCCGCGATCAACGCTGGCATCGATTGCGCAGCACCGCGGTAGGGGATATGGACTGCTGTCAGACCGTGGCGAACCCGGAATAACTCGCCTGCCAGATGAGGGGTGGTGCCTACACCTGCGGAGCCAAAACTTACGCCCTTGGGCTGTTTGCGCGCCCACTCCAGAAACTCCTGCACCGATTTAGCAGGGTGATTGGCCGAGACCACAAATACATTGCAGTTCTGCCAGATCATCGAGACGTATTCAAAGTCTTTCACCGGGTCATAGCCCAGATTTGAAAACAGAAACTGGTTGATGGACAAAGTCCCAATGGTGGCTGATGAAACCGTGTAGCCATCTGCTGGCGCGTTCTTCACCGCCTGCATGCCGATGTTGCCGCCCGCGCCGGTGCGGTTGTCCACGACAAAGTTCTGTCCCAGCCTGGCCTGCAATTTTTCGGCCAATGCGCGGGTCAAAATATCTGATGCACCCCCGGCCGTGAATGGCACGATGATCTTCACTGGAGCTTCGGGCCAGTTGGTGTTTTGCGCGAAGGCAGCCGGCAAGGCCATCACCGCAGTAGATGAAACGGCGGTTTGAATCAGTACACGTCTTGAAATCATGGGTTTGTCTCTTTCTTTTGTTTGGGCAACAAGGCGTTGCCGATAATTTGTCGCATCACTTCTGCCGTGCCGCCACCCAGGCGGCACATGCGCGCGTCGGCAAAGGCGCGCGCAATTGGGTATTCCCACATATAGCCCCAGCCGCCAAAGAACTGCAGGCATTGATCCATCACGCGGCCCTGCAATTCGGTGGTGACCAACTTGGCAGCGGCCGCGTCGGTCGCATCGAATTTGCCTTCCAGGTGCAGCTCGATACAGCGGTCCACAAACACGCGCTGCGCCAGTACTTCAGCATGCAGTTCGGCCAGTTTGAAACGCGTGTTCTGAAAATCGCCCAGCGTCTGGCCGAACATTTTGCGCTCGGTCACGTAGTCAATCGTCCATTGCAGCGCGGCCTCAGAGCTTGACACGCCACGTATCGCCTGCACCAGCCGTTCTTGCGACAGTTGCGTCATCAGCATGGCAAAACCAGCACCCTCGTGGCCGAGCAGGTTGCCTATCGGCACCCGCAGGTCTGAGAAGAACAGCTCAGATGTGTCCTGTGCCTTGCAGCCAATTTTTTCCAGCTTGCGCCCGCGCGTGAAGCCGGGCCGGTCTGTTTCGACCAAAATCAGGCTGACACCTTTGGCGCGCGCTTTCGGGTCGGTCTTGCAGGCCAGCAACAGTAAGTCCGCGCTGTGGCCGTTGGTGATGAACACCTTCTGGCCGTTGATGACGTAATCGCCCCCATCACGGATGGCCTGTGTACGCATGCCCTGCACGTCGCTGCCGCCGGACGGTTCGCTGATGCCCAATGCCACCACCACTTCACCGGTGGCCATCTTGGGCAGCCACTTTTGTTTTTGCGCTTCGGTGCCGAAGTCAACCAGGTAAGGTGCCACGATATCCGAATGCAGATAAAACGTAGGCCCGGTGGCACCAGCCCGTGCCATTTCCTCGATCAAAATCGTGCTGTGCAGAAAGTCGCCGCCCATGCCGCCGTAGTTGTCCGGCACGTTGCAGCACAGCAGGCCCAACTCAGCGGCCTTATGCCAAAGCGTGCGCGGCACCTGGCCGGCTTTTTCCCAATCGGCGTGGTGGGGCGTCACATGTTCGGTAATGAAGCGGCGCACCGTGTCGCGAAAGACATCATGGTCGGGGCTGAAAAGGGTGCGTGGAATCATGGGCTGGTGAAGATAAACGTCAACATCAACATCAAATGTTCGTTCAGGGCTGTGGCGCGCACACGCCGCTTGGCGCAACAAGTTGCGCGATGACCTCGTCGGCGTAACCAAATTCCCGCAAAATCTCGGTGCTGTGCTCGCCCAGATT
The DNA here is from genome assembly GCA_031416195.1 of Rhodoferax sp. GTDB lineage: Bacteria > Pseudomonadota > Gammaproteobacteria > Burkholderiales > Burkholderiaceae_C > JANYCG01. The sequence continues at coordinate 259 of JANOTE010000354.1, read as the reverse complement.
GGGCGGCGGGCGCGTGATCTGAGGAGGCGTTGCACTCATGCCGATGGCGTTGCGCGGCATGCGCAGAAGCCCTTCAGTCGGGTGCTCCATCATTTCCCAGAACTTAACGCTCTGCAGGTGCGGGTCGGTCGTCAAGTCCTCAAGCGTGTTCACCACCGAGAACGGAATGTCCTGCGGACTGAGCAAGGCCAGCCACTCGGAGTTGGTTTTGCGTGCAACCTGGCGTTCTATCTCGTCCCACACATCACGAAAATGCTTC
>JANOTE010000353.1:0-1625 GCA_031416195.1 Rhodoferax sp. | reverse complement strand
TGCCCTGGGCCACCAGGGCGGTGGGGTTGTTGTGCAACACCATGTTCATGCGGGCCAGGCCGCTGGTGGCGGCGTCTTTCTCTTGCCCGTAGAGCGTGACCTTGGCGCTGGCGGCGTCGCCTACCTTCAGCAAGAGCGAGCCCGAGCCACAGGTGGGGTCGTACACCGAGGTGTTATTGCTGGTTTTGGCGCTGCCAATGCCAATGACGGCGGCCATGATGCGGCTGACCTCGGCCGGGGTGTAGAACTGGCCCTTGCTCTTGCCGCTTTCGGTGGCGAAGTGGCGCATCAAATATTCATAGGCGTCACCCAGGATGTCGTCGCCATCGGCCCGGTTTTTGGAGAAGTCGAGCGCCGGGTTTTCAAAAATTGCGATAAGGTTGGTGAGGCGCTCCACCATCTCTTTGCCGGTGCCCAGCTTGGTGGCATCGTTGAAGTCTGGGAGGTCGGCCAAGTTGAGCATCTGCTCATTGGCTTTGGCCAGCGGTGCCATGATCTTCTTGTTGATCTGATCGCCAATATCAGACTTACCTTTGAGTGCGGCCATGTGCTTGAAACTGGCACCCTCGGGAATGACCACGGGCGAATACAAAACGCCTGCATATTTGTCGCTGACGTATTTGATGAACAGCATCACCAGCACATAGTCTTTGTATTGGCTGGCATCATGCCGCCGCGCAGCTCGTCGCACGAGGCCCAGAGGGACGAATAAAGTTCGGATTTTTTGATGGCCATTCAGGAGGATGCTTTTGCTGTGATCGCCAGTGGACTGCAAAAACTGCTCCACCTAAAGCTTGGTAGCCTGCTGGATTTTGCCTTCAATTGGAGCGCTTATTGGAGAGCTTTCCAGGTTTCTGATCTAAACCATAAAAATTAACCTTAGAGTTAATTTTTTCCCAAAAACCTTGAATTTCACCCGAATTATCAATAAAACAGAGCCTTAGCTCTCGTACATAATACACATGTAGCTGCTATATAAATAGCAAACAGTATCCGACCAAGGCTCAGATTGCAGGCCGTTTAGCTGTTGCTGTCTTGCTTGCAGGCTTGGCTTTGGATTTTGCTGTGGGCTTTACTTTGGGCTTCACTGATTGACCCTTCCCAGCCCTGCGCGCAAGCCTCAAGGTCAATGCACTCGCCGCACAGTCCAACGCCAGGCGAGCCCAGGGACGCATCGCGTCAGGCGAGTCCATCGCTTCTTCTGGCGCGCTGTAATAGTTCATGCCCATGTCGCGCGTCACACCGTCTTTGGTAACGGCGTACGTGAAGCGCACACAGCCTGCCGCCACCCACTGCGCGCGGGTCTCGTCATTGGCTTTGAGCCACAGCTTGTCGCCTGCGCCCAGGTCGGCGATGAGGGCAATCGTCATGCCGTCAACGCTGATGCCCCAGCCGCCGAACATGCGTTTGGCGGTACACGGGCCGACACTGGCCAGCAGCTCGCAGCAGTAGGCGGCGAAGTCTCGGTGGGCGGTCATTTAGGGGGTCCCGATCAAAGTTAGCGACTGATCATCAACAACATGGTGGAAAATCAAGCTTGATTACAACAAATTTGGAGACCTGATGGCCGTCATCACCAACATCGAAGACTTGCGCGTTCTCGCACAAAAGCGCGTACCCCGCAT
>JANOTE010000352.1:0-1570 GCA_031416195.1 Rhodoferax sp. | reverse complement strand
CGTGGATTTCATGAAGGCAATACCAGTCGGCCGGGTGACTTTGTGATTGAGCGTGCGTTCGCCGAGCAGTAAGCTGAATTTGCTTTGAACTTAATCCCCTGACAATGGCCGAACAGACTCTTCCTGAAAGGCTTTGATCTTGGATTTCTTGACCCAACTGTTCGACAAAACTCCCCGGCGCGTTTTTGCGCTGATCAGCATTGGCTGCGTTGCCCTGCTAGCTTACGGCCTGTATTTGCAGCACGTTGAGGGCTTGGAGCCGTGCCCGATGTGCATCGTGCAGCGCTATGCGCTCTTTGCAGTCGCCCTCATTGCAGGTATCACACCCTTCAGCGCTCGAAAAGCTTGGCACATGATGGGTGGCGCGCTGATGTTGCTGGCTTCAGGATTTGGTGCCTTCGTCGCCGCCCGCCAAAGCTGGTTGCAGTGGTATCCGCCCGAAGTCGCGTCCTGCGGGCGAGATTTTTACGGCATGATCGAAACCTTCCCCCTGCAGCGCGCCATTCCGATGATTTTCAAGGGCGGTGGTGACTGCACCAAGGTCGATTGGACTCTCTTCGGCGGCTCGATTGCCAACTGGTCGTTTCTTTGCTTTACCGTAATTGCAGTGGTGGCAGTGGTGTTGATGGCACGGCGCGGGTCGCCGTTGCGCTCTTAGAGCTTTTTCACCAGCACCTGGCTTTTGCGATCCCAGTTGTACTTGCGCTTGCGCGCATCGGGCAGCCAATCCGGGTCGACCTGCACAAAGCCGCGTTTGATGAACCAGTGCATGGTGCGTGTCGTCAGCACGAAAATGCTGTCCAACCCTGCGGCTTTGGCGCGTTGCTCAATTCGCTTCATGACCCGCTCGCCATCGCCCTGACCCTGCACGGCGGGCGACACGGTTAACGCCGCCATCTCGGCTGTTTTCGCCTCCGGGTAAGGGTACAGTGCGGCGCAGGCGAAGATCACGCCATCGTGCTCGATGATGGTGTAGTTGCCTGCATCGCGTTCGATCTCGGTGCGGCTTCGTTTGACCAGGGTACCGTCTTGCTCAAAGGGTTCGATCAGTTGCACGATGCCGCTCACGTCATCACCCGTCGCCTCGCGCAGGCTTTCCAGTTTTTCATCAACGATCATGGTGCCAATGCCGTCGTGTACGTAAATCTCCAACAACAGCGAGCCATCCACTGCAAACGGCAGGATGTGGCTGCGTTCCACGCCGCCTTGGCAGGCCTTGACGCAGTGCTGCAAATAGAACGCCGTGTCGCTGGGCAGAAGGGCTGGCGGCAACTCGCGCAGGAGTTTTTGCGCGGCGGCCAAAGGTAGCTCGGTGTCGATGGGGTTATCGTCGCTGGCTGGCTGGGTGGGGTCGCTGCGAATGCCGGGAATCTCGGTCAAAAAGATCAGCTTGTCGGCTTGCAGCGCCACGGCAACCGACGTGGCCAGCTCTTCCATCGTCAGGTTGAACGCCTCGCCTGTGGGTGAGAAACCAAACGGCGACAGCAGCACCATCGCGCCAAAATCCAGCGTGCGCATAATGCCCGCCGTGTCCACCTTGCGCACCAGGCCGGAATGCTGAAAGTCCACA
>JANOTE010000351.1:0-5384 GCA_031416195.1 Rhodoferax sp. | reverse complement strand
GCGGGAGGGGATTCGGGTGGAGCGCCATCGCGGCCCTGGTACCACCGCAGAGGTGGAGTACGTCACGCGCAAAGAGCCCTATGCGGTGACTAAAAGCCATGTCAACTATGTGGTGCCTGACTCCCAGTGGGAACGTGTTGCAGCTTATGCGCTGGATACCCATCCGGCGGTTCGCAGTTTTGTCAAAAACAGTGGATTGGGGTTTGCCATACCCTATCTTCATGCAGGGCAGGGCCATGACTATTTGCCTGATTTTGTGGTGCAACTTTTTGCGGATGCTGATCGTCATGTCATTGTGGAAACCAAAGGTTATGACGACCGGCTGGCAGAGAAACAAGCGGCTGCGCTGCGTTGGGTTTCTGCTGTGAACCAGGACGGGCGCTATGGCCACTGGGACTATTTGATGCTGCGCGACAGGGCAAAAATCGCCGAGGAAATCAACGAAAAGTTTGCGGCACTGCTGGATTGGTCGAAAAGCTAGTTTTGAGAAAAGAAGCTCAATGGTTCTAGGCGCGGCGAGGGTCTGCACCGGGAAGTTACCAGCCGGCGGACCAGGGGTCTTTCAGCATTGCAAGGAATGCGGTTCAAAACCCTAAAAAATGAACTCACAGGTTAATTATTCTTCCGATAACGCTGTTTTTAGCCTAAATTCTACGAAAAATGATCTTCTAGCCCTCGTATAAAGTGCATACACAGATATCATTTGTATAGCAATTCGAGCCTACTGAATCAACGCTGCGACGGATGCCAGAAGGTCACCGCGCGCTCGGCCCACTCGATCAGTGCGTAGATCAGCGTACCGGCCAGTGCCGCAATCACAATCGTCGCCCACACCAGGCCCATGTTCATGCGCGCAGCCTCTGAAGAAATGCGAAAACCCATGCCAACGGTGGGTGAGCCAAAAAACTCGGCGACGATGGCTCCGATCAACGCCAGGGTTGACGCGACTTTCAGGCCGTTGAACAGGAACGGCATGGCCGTGGGCAGCCGAAGCAGCAACAGCGTGCGGGCGTGGCCTGCCGCGTAAGAGCGCATCAAATCCAGCTCCATCCGCCCCGTCGCGGCCAGCCCCGCGAAGGTGCTGATCAGCATCGGAAAGAACGTCATCAACGCCACGACGGCGGCTTTGGAGTGCCACTCAAAGCCAAACCACATCACCATGATCGGCGCGATGCCGACCAGCGGGATCGAGCTGGCCAGCGCGCAAACTGGCAGCAGGCCGCGTTGCAGGAACGGGATTTTGTCGATCAGAATGCCCAGCACGAAGCCACCGGTGCATCCGATCACATAGCCGATCAGCGCTGAGCGCAGCACCGTGGTGTTGAAGTCGTCCAGCAGCACATCCCATTGCTCCCACAGCGTGGAGGCGATTAGCGCGGGCGCTGGCAAGAGCACGCGCGGCACGTCAAACGCCTGCACGCCAATCTGCCAAAAGACGAGTACCCACGCACCCAACAGCACGGGAACAGCGTGGCGCGGCCAGCGTTTGACAGTCTCAACCGACGACAGATTGAACAAGCCCGCGCAAGCCATCAAACCCAGTGCCGCCATGGCCAGCCAGAAGCCGTGGCTGGCGGGGGTCACCGTCGCATTGCCTGCCAGCAGAACCAGCGGTGCAGCAGAGCCTGCCAGCCCAAGCAACGCAAAAACAGCAGCGCGCGTTGTACCGTTGTGCCTATTGAACAGCCGCATCACCGCCGGCAACGCGACGCAGCCCAAGCCGATCCCACCCCAAACGGTTTGCAGCCAGAACACAGGCTTCTCATCAACCACAGCCGCTGGCAACCACAGGCTGATACCAACCAAGACGAGTGCTGCGGCGCACACGATTTTGAACAGGTTATTCATGCGAATCTGATGTTACTTTTTGACGATACGCCACGGTTTGAGCACCTGACTCTCAATCGCTGCCATCACGCCATTCAGCGCCAACCCCAGCGCAGCGGCCATCAGCAAAGCCGACCAGATTTGCGCCGTGTTGCCGTAGTACGACCCGGCCAGCAGCCGCGCGCCCAAGCCCGCCTGCGCACCCGTGGGCAGCTCGGCCACGATCGCGCCGACCAGCGCCGCGGACACACCCACGCGAAGACTCGGCATCAAAAAAGGCAGCGATGCAGGCAGGCGCAACCGCCAGAACGACTGGTTTTGCGTGGCGGCGTAGGTGTGCAGCAACTCGTGCTCAAACACCCCAGCGCTGCGCAACCCCTGCACCATCGCCACGGTGACGGGAAAGAAGCACAGGTACATCGCGATGAAGGCCTTGGGGGCCAGCCCGGCGAACCCGAGATTGCCAAAAATCACGATCACGATGGGGGCAATCGCCAAAATCGGCACCGCTTGCGAGGCGATGATCCACGGCAGCACGCCGCGCTCCAGCGTGCGGAAATGAACGATCAACACTGCCAGCAGAATGCCTAGCAGCGCACCGAGCACGAAGCCCGTCAGCGTCGTCACGCTGGTGCTCAATGTGTGATACAGCAGGTTTTGCGGCGTATTGATCGGCTCGTTGAATATCGTCTGACGCAAATCAGCGGCCACTTGGTGCGGCGCAGGCAGCAGCGGGCGTTTCATCGACCAGGTTGCATCCACCAGCTCGGCAGTGCTGTAGTCAATTTTGTCGCGGGCGAAACGCTCTTTGACCTGGGATGCGTTCAAACCCACCGCTGCGCCGTACCACGCAATGATCACCGCCATCAGCACAACACCCACTGGCCAAAGCCTGGCCCAGAGTTGGCGTGAAAGCGATTCAGTCATGGTAGCTGTCACCCTTGCGCAGGGTTTGGCGGATGCGATGTGCAATCTCTACAAAGGCAGGCGTTTCGCGAATATCCAGCGTGCGGTTGGCGGGCAAGTTTGACTCAATCACCTCCACTACCCGCCCCGGACGCGCCGACATCACGACGATTTTTGACGACAAAAACGCCGCTTCTGGAATCGAGTGCGTCACAAAAATGACGGTGCGCCGCTCCTTCGCCCACAGTTGCAGCAGTTGCTCGTTGAGGCGGTCACGGGTGATTTCGTCCAGCGCGCCAAAGGGCTCGTCCATCATCAGAATCTTGGGTTCAAACCCCAACGCGCGCGCAATCGACACCCGCTGCTGCATGCCGCCGGACAGCTGCCACGGGAATTTGCCCTCAAACCCGGCCAGACCCACGTTGGCCAACTGCCGCATCGCTACGTCTTTGCGTTCTGCTGCGCCCATGCCTTTGATTTCCAACGGCAGCATTACGTTTTTGAGCACGGTGCGCCACGGGTAGAGTGCCGGGGCTTGAAAAACATAGCCGTATGCCCCCTGCTGGCGTGCCTCGGCCGCGCTGACACCATTTACCAACACAGTACCTGAGGTGACTTGCTCCAAATCCGCAATCACCCGCATCAAAGTGGTTTTGCCGCAGCCCGAGGGACCGATGAACGACACAAACTCGCCCGCCGCAATGTTCAGGTTGACGTTTTGCAAGGCGTGAACGGGTTGGTCGCCCTCGTCAAACGTCACCGAGGCATCTTTCACTTGTACGGCCAACCCTGCAACGGGCTGGGTGTTTGTCCCGGTTATTGAAGTTAGCGTCTGGGGCAGAGGGTCGTTCATGAAAAATGAGGGTTGTCAGGGGTGTAATTTCGGCTGAGTATCGGCTAATATAAATTTTGCATGAATCGTGCCGTGCTCTTTTTGCACCATTTTGGAGGCAAGCAGATGGCACACAAATTGCAAATTTTTTATCTGTAGTCCACCTGCCAACCCCTGGAAAAGGAAATTTATGAACCACAAGTTTTCAGCCGAAACCCAATCTCTCAAAGTCGCCATGCTCGCCGTGGCATTTGCCGCCGCCTCATTCAGCGCTACAGCGCAAGAGAAGGTGACTGTGCAGCTTAAATGGGTGCCACAAGCCCAGTTTGCGGGCTACTACGTGGCCGCCGCTAAGGGCTTCTACAAAGACGCGGGGCTGGATGTCACCATCAAACCTGGTGGCCCTGACATTGCCCCCACCCAAGTGCTGGCCGCCAATGGCGCAGACATTACGGTTGATTGGATGCCCAGCGCGCTGGCGGCGCGTGAAGCCGGTGTTGCGATGGTGAACGTGGCCCAAGTGTTCAACCGCTCCGGCATGATGCTGACCTGCAAAAAATCGGCTGGCGTGAACAAGGAAGCTGATTTAAAGGGCAAAACTCTGGGCGTCTGGTTTGGCGGCAATGAGTACCCCTTCTTCTCCTACATGTCCAAACTCGGCCTGAAAACCACGGGTTCGGCCGCCGACGTGAAAGTGTTGAAACAAGGTTTCAACGTCGATCCGATCCTGCAAAACCAGGCAGCCTGCATTTCCACCATGATTTACAACGAGTATTGGCAGGTGATTGACGCGGGTGTGAAGGCCGAAGAGCTGATGACCTTCTATTACGAAGACCAAGGCGTCTCCACCCTGGAGGATGGCCTGTATGCGCTGGAATCCAAACTGAAAGACCCGGCCTTCGTCACCCGCATGGGCAAGTTCGTCAAAGCCTCGATGAAGGGCTGGGAATACGCCGTGAAGAACCACGAAGAGGCCGCCAAGATCGTACTGGCGGCTGACAAGTCCGGTGGCAGCACGTTGCCGATTCAAAAGCGCCAGATGGAAAACATTGCCAAGCTGATCACCTCGCCAGCGGGCAAAGTCGGCTACCTCGATCCAAAGGCCTACGAGCGCACCGTCAAGGTGCTGATGGCGGGCGGCACAGCACCGGTCATCAAGAAAGACCCCGGCAAAGCGGCTTGGACGCATGCGGTGTGGGACGCGGCTTCAAAATAAATGAAAAACCTCTTGCACACTGAAGATTGACAAAGCCCAAGGGGTGTGGATGCGATGAGGGTTTGTGCAAAATAAGGTGAGTCGCATCCTAGCCCCTCAACATGAGAGCCCGTGAATGCAAAGCACACAAGTTCCACAGACAACTTCATCAGGTGCGGAATTACGTGGCGGTGATATTCGCGCCGCCCGCCTGCCTGCCGATCAGTACGCGAAGAATTTTTGTGACTCGCACGCCTCGCTAAATTTGGCCCAAGCCAAACTGGAGGCGGATCGTTGTTATTACTGTTTTGATGCGCCGTGCATCACCGCCTGCCCCACAGGTATCGACATCCCGACTTTCATCCACCGCATCGCCGATGACAACATTCGCGGCTCGGCCCTCAGCATTCTGTCGGCCAACCCACTGGGCGGCATGTGCGCACGCGTGTGCCCCACCGAGGTGCTGTGCGAGCAGGCCTGCGTGCGCAACACGCTGGAAGACAAGCCGGTTGAGATTGGCCTGTTGCAGCGCTACGCAACCGATGAGTACTTTGCCAAGCCCGGCGCGCCGCTGTTCACGCGCGCACCGCTCACAGGCCGTACGGTCGCCGTCGTAGGTGCCGG
>JANOTE010000350.1:0-4715 GCA_031416195.1 Rhodoferax sp. | reverse complement strand
AAGTCCCACTCCTCATCGGTGGCTTGCAAAATCGTGCCGGGGTGTACGAAGCCCGCACAGTTGAACAGCACGTCAAACGCCGCGTGTTGGTCGATCAACGCGTGTATGGCGGCTTTGTCCATCACATCCAATTTTTGCGTGGTGACGTTGGCCACGCCTGCATAGCTGGCCAGCAAATCGGGGTTGATGTCGGTGGCCAGCACCTGCGCGCCTTCTGCGGCCATCGCCAGCACGCTGGCACGCCCAATGCCTTGGCCTGCGGCCGTCACCAGGGCGGTTTTTCCTTGAAGTCTCATTGTCTTTGCCCTCGTTATCGATATTGAAGCCAGAATGATCAAGCTGTTGGATTCTGACATACTACGGCGCAATCATCATACCAATGTAAAACCTCTGTGGCCCACTCATGAACCCCTTCATCCGACTTCATCCCGCTGACGACGTACTGATTGCCCGTGCCCAACTGGTCGGCGGCGCAAGTGTTGAAGGCATTGCCATCAAGGGCCTGATTCCCGCTGGCCACAAAGTTGCTGTGCGCGACCTCGCCGTGGGCCAAGCTGTGCGACGCTACAACCAGATCATCGGCTTTGCCAGCAAGCCCATCGCGGCGGGCGATCACGTACACACCCACAACCTGTGCATGGGCGAGGCCAAGGGCGACTTCGCGCGCGACTACGCCATCGGCACGGACGTGAAAGCGCCTGCGCCGAAGCGCGAAGCGACGTTCATGGGCTATCAGCGTGATGATGGCCGAGTCGCCACACGCAACTACATTGGCGTGCTGTCGTCGGTTAATTGCTCGGCCACGGCAGCGCGGGCGATTGCCGATCACTTCTCCAAGTTGAATCACCCCGAGGCGCTGGCCGACTTTCCTCATGTGGATGGCGTTGTCGCGCTGACGCATGGCACGGGCTGCGGCATGGATGGCGATGGCTTGGGCTTGCAAGTCTTGCAACGCACGCTGGCGGGCTACGCCACGCATGCCAACTTTTGCGCGGTGGTGGTGGTCGGCCTGGGCTGCGAGAGCAATCAAATCAACGCGTGGCTGGCCACCAGCAGTTTGCGCGAGGGCGACACGCTGAAAGTCTTCAACATTCAAGACACCGGCGGCACCCGCAAAACGGTGGAGAAAGGCGTGGCGCTGATCAAGGCGATGCTGCCTGCGGCCAACCAGTTCACGCGCGTACCGTGCAGTGCGGCGCACATCACCATCGGCCTGCAATGCGGTGGCTCTGACGGCTACAGCGGCATCAGTGCCAATCCGGCTTTGGGTGCGGCGGTCGATTTGCTGGTGGCGCATGGCGGCACGGCCATCCTCTCAGAAACGCCAGAGATTTATGGGGCAGAACACTTGCTGACGCGCCGTGCGGTGCGGCCCGATATCGCCGAAAAACTGATTGCCCGCATCAAGTGGTGGGAGCACTACACCGCCATCAACCAGGGCGAGATGAACAACAACCCCTCCCCCGGAAACAAGGCGGGCGGCTTGACCACCATCCTCGAAAAATCCCTCGGTGCCGTTGCCAAAGGCGGCACCACGAATTTGGAGGCGGTGTATGAGTATGCAGATTCCGTCACTGCCAAAGGCTTCGTCTACATGGACACGCCGGGATATGACCCCGTCAGCGCCACGGGCCAGGTGGCTGGCGGCGCCAATATGATTTGCTTCACCACCGGGCGCGGCTCAGCGTATGGCTGCGCGCCATCGCCCTCGCTCAAACTCGCCACCAACTCCGCGCTGTGGCGCAAGCAGGAAGAAGACATGGACATCAATTGCGGCGAGATTGTGGATGGCACTTGTGACGTCGCGCAAATGGGCCAGCGGATTTTTGAACTGGTGCTGGCCACGGCATCAGGTCATTTGAGCAAGAGCGAAAAGCACGGCTATGGCCAAAATGAATTTGTGCCGTGGCAACTCGGCGCGGTGATGTAAAAACGGAATAACTTTTGGATCAATATGGACAAAACACTCAAGCCCCAAGACCTTCAAGACCAGATCACCCAAATTTTCAAAGCCCTGGGCAGCAGCGAGGTTGAAGCAATAACCGTCGCCGCCAACTTGGTGATGGCCAACTTGAGCGGGCACGACTCGCATGGCGTGGGCATGGTGCCGCGCTATGTGGATGCCGCCATGGAGCAAGGCGGCCTGCAGATCAACACTGCTGCCAAAATCAACCTGGACATCGGCACGATGCTCAATTTGGATGGCCAGCGCGGCTTTGGTCAGGTGGTGGGCGAGCAAGCTATGCACCTTGGCATGCAGCGCGCCAAGCAACACGGCAGTTGCATCATGTCCTTGGCAAACGCCCACCACCTGGGCCGCATCGGCCATTTTGCCGAGATGGCGGTGGCGCAGGGTTTGGTGTCGATGCATTTTGTCAACGTGCTGTCACGCCCCGCTGTCGCTCCGTGGGGCGGGGCAGATGGGCGTTTTGGCACCAACCCGTGCTGCATCGGCGTGCCGCTGGCGGGGCACCAGCCGTTCATTCTCGACTTTGCCACCAGCTGCCAGGCGCAAGGCAAGATGCGGGTCGCGCACAACAAGGGCGAGCGCGTCGCACTGGGTTTGCTGATTGATGAGCGCGGTAACCCCACCACTGACCCCGGCGTGGTCGTCGTGCCGCAAAACAAACCGGGCAGCGACCCCAGCCTGCCAGCGCTGTTCGGCGCGCTGATGACTTTTGGCGAGCACAAAGGCTTCGGCATGGCGGTTGCCAGCGAGCTGTTAGGCGGCGCGCTCACGGGCGGTGGCACCTGCAACCACATCCCCCCGCTCAAACGTGCCGTGTTCAACGGCATGTTGACCATCCTGATCGATCCCGCCCGCCTGGGCACCCAAGCCGCGTTCGAGCAAGAGGCGCTGGCCTTCATCGATTGGGTGCGAGCCGGGCCCGTCGCGCCCGGCTACGAAGCTGTACAAATCGCCGGTGACCCAGAGCGTGCAGCGCGTGCCAAGCGGGCAGTGGATGGCATCGACATCGATGCGCAGACTTGGGCTGAGATTGTGGATGCTGGGCAGAAGGTGGGTGTGAGGGTGGTGGGGTGAATTGCCAATGAGTGGGCCGGGTGGTGGAGCTCAATGACAAACGGGCGATTGCCGCCTCAATCGCCTCCAGCCTTCACGGTCTGGCCATGGATGACGCGGCGATGTACTCGATTGCTCAGAGTTCAAGGCGACGTTCTGGACGCAGGATGTGGACTATCAAGAACTATGCAACGCCAAGGTGTACCAGCCGCGACCAGTACGAGGGCGTGGGGCATCTGCTCGGCATCCACAAAAACCTGCGCCTGCTGTTCCCGCGAAACCGCGACCTGGCCTACCGCTGGATGTCCACGCGCAAGCGGGCGTTTGACAACCTCACACCCATAGACATCGTGAAGGAATGGGGCTTTTCGGGCCTGCTGATGGTTCGTGCTTACCTGGATCGCGCGCGGGGAAATTGAAACGCCGCATCTATCTTGATGGACGCCCTATTCCCGCATCTCACCCTGGCGGACCGCCTGAATCTCGACCTCTCAAAACGGAATGTCATCATCCATGTCATCAAACCCGCTGGCTGACTTTGCGGGTGCGGCTGCGCGCGGGGCTTGCGCGGCGGGTCGGGAGGCGGGTGCGGGGCGGGAGTAGTTTGCGCCGCCATCGCCTGCATCTCCACCGCCATCCCCGCCGGAGCCACCCGCGCCTTGGCGGCTGCCCAACATCGTCATTTCATTCACGTTGATTTCAGTGATGGATTTCTCTACACCCTCTTTATCAGTAAATTTTCGGCTGCGGATCGAGCCCTCTACATATATCTGCGAGCCTTTGCGCAGGTATTGTTCGACGATGCCGACCAGGCCACCCCGGAAGGTCAACCGATGCCATTCGGTCAGTTCGCGACGCTCGCCGGTTTGCTTGTCTTTCCAGCTCTCGGTGGTGGCCATGGTGCAGTTGGCTACGCGGTCGCCACTGGGGAAGGTTCGGACTTCGGGGTCACGCCCCAGGTTGCCGACGAGTATGACTTTGTTGACTGATGCCATGGTGATTTTTCCTCTTTAAAGGCTCCGTAAAAAAGCTAATTATGCTTCCAGCCCGATTCGACCGAACTTTAACTATCATTGAAGGTTGCCCCAACCTTAAGCCCATGCTATTTTGAACTCAATCACCGACGCGAGCCTTGACAGCAATGATGACGATGGCAGATACCTGGCGATGGCCTTGCAGCAGCAAAGCATCAGCATTCGCGGCGCACGCACGCACAACCTGAAAAACATTGACCTGGACATTCCCCGCAACCGGCTGGTGGTGATCACTGGCCTGTCGGGTTCGGGCAAATCGTCGCTGGCGTTTGACACGCTTTATGCCGAAGGCCAGCGCCGCTACGTGGAGAGCCTGTCAACCTACGCACGCCAGTTTTTGCAACTGATGGACAAGCCGGATGTTGACGTGATTGAGGGTCTGTCGCCCGCCATCTCCATCGAGCAAAAAGCCACCAGCCACAACCCGCGCAGCACCGTGGGCACGGTGACCGAGATTCACGACTACTTGCGCCGGCTTTTTGCCCGCGGGGGCACGCCGCATTGCCCCGAACACGACCTGCCGCTGCAATCGCAAACCGTCAGCCAAATGGTTGATGCCGTGTTGGCGCTGCCGCAAGACACTCGCTTGATGATTTTGGCGCCGCTCGCGCGTGAGTAAAAAGGCGAATTTCTGGAGGTATTTGCCGTTATGCAGGCGC
>JANOTE010000349.1:0-2298 GCA_031416195.1 Rhodoferax sp. | reverse complement strand
AGCTATGTCCATACACGCCGCCCTGAACCACGTCACCCACTACAGCTACGACCGCTTGGTCAACCTGGGGCCGCAAGTGGTGCGATTGCGCCCTGCCCCGCACTGCCGCAGCAACATCATTGCGTATTCGCTCAAGGTCGAGCCTGAGGGGCATTTTGTCAACTGGCAGCAAGACCCGTTTGCCAATTACCAGGCGCGCCTGGTGTTCCCCGACAAAACCACTGCGTTCAAAGTTACCGTGGACATCGTGGTGGAGATGGCGGTTTACAACCCATTTGATTACTTTCTGGAGCCATCGGCGCAGGAGTTCCCGTTCACCTACGAATCGCAACTGAAGGAAGAGCTCGCGCCCTATCTCGTGGCAGACCCAATCACCCCGCTGGTCGAGGCCTTCCTGGAGCAGATTGACCTCACCAAGCGCAGCACCAACAGCTTTCTGGTCGATCTGAACCAGCGCGTGGCCAAAGATATCAAGTACCTGATCCGCATGGAGCCGGGTGTGCAAACGCCCGAGGAAACGCTGGAACTGGGCTCGGGCTCCTGCCGTGATTCCGGCTGGCTGCTGGTGCAAGTTTTGCGCAACCTGGGGTTGGCGGCACGCTTCGTCTCCGGCTATTTAATCCAGCTCAAACCCGATGTCAAAGCGCTGGACGGCCCCAGCGGCACCGAGGTCGATTTCACCGATCTGCACGCCTGGTGCGAGGTGTATTTACCCGGCGCCGGCTGGATTGGCCTGGATGCCACCTCGGGCCTGTTCGCAGGCGAAGGCCACATTCCGCTGGCCTGCACGCCCCAGCCCTCGGGCGCAGCGCCGATTGAAGGCGGTGTGGACGAAAGCGAAGTTGAGTTCAGCCATCACATGGCGGTCACCCGCATTCACGAGTCGCCCCGCGTCACCAAGCCCTACACGCCCGAGCAATGGGCGGATGTGATGAAGCTCGGCGCGGCGGTGGACAAAGAACTCGCGCTGGGCGACGTGCGATTGACGATGGGCGGTGAGCCGACTTTTGTGGCCGTGGGCGACCGCGATGCCGCTGAGTGGAACACCGATGCGCTCGGCCCCACCAAGCGCGGCTTTGCCACCGAGATGGTGAAAAAACTGCGCACTGAATACGGCCAAGGCGGCTTTCTGCATTTTGGCCAGGGCAAGTGGTATCCCGGCGAGCAGTTGCCGCGCTGGGCGCTCAACATCTACTGGCGTACCGACAAACAGCCGGTTTGGGCCAACCCCGCCCTCTTCACCGACGAGCGCGAACCCACGCACTACACCGCTGCCGATGCGCAGCGCTTCACGAAAGCACTGGCGGGCAAGCTCGGCATCACGTCCGAGTACATGCAAAGCGCTTTTGAGGACGTGTGGTACTACCTATGGCGCGAACGCCGCCTGCCCGTCAACGTTGATCCTTTCGACTCCAAGCTCGACGACGCGATGGAGCGTGCGAGGTTGCGCCGTGTGTTCGAGCAAAAGCTTGATACGGTGGTGGGCTACGTGCTGCCCGTGAAGGTGGCAGAGACAGCCGTACCCGGCGCACCCCAATGGAAGACTGGCCCCTGGTTCTTGCGCGATGAACGCCTGTACCTGATGCCCGGCGACTCGCCTATGGGCCTGCGCCTGCCGCTGGATTCGCTGCCCTGGGTGAGCGAGGGCGACTACCCGTATCTGGTGGAGCAAGACCCGTCTGCACCGCGCTCGAATTTGCCAGCGCATGGAGCGTTGGCAGCGCGGTACTCGCCAACTGAGACAAATCTAAGCGCTGCACCTTACCTCGCAGGCCCAACGCCGCAAACCGAGGCTGCTCGCAAGCTGCAGCCCAATACCAGCAGGTCAATCGGCGTGACTGCTGCGTACGCGCAAAGCCCGTCGCAACGCGAGCCCGCAAACCTTGCCCGCACGCCTGTACCCAATGAGTCCGCACACTGGGTCAGCCGCTCGGCCCTGTGCGTGGAGGTGCGTGACCCGCGCCGGGCAAGCGGCCCGAAGGCGGAATCGGTCGGCAAAAAATCCGGCGTGCTCTACATCTTCATGCCACCGCTGGAGAAGGTCGATGACTACCTGGACCTGCTCGCCGCGATAGAAGCCACAGCGGAAGAACTCAAGCTCAAACTGGTGCTGGAGGGCTACCCGCCCCCGCGTGACCCGCGCCTGAAGCTGCTGAGTGTCACGCCCGACCCCGGCGTGATCGAGGTCAACATCCACCCGGTGACAACGTGGACGGAGTTGGTCAAAAACACCGAGTTTCTCTACAACGCCGCCTTCGAGACGCGCCTGTCGGCTGAAAAATTCATGACCGATGGCCG
>JANOTE010000348.1:0-2406 GCA_031416195.1 Rhodoferax sp. | reverse complement strand
CCTGGTACGGCTTTCCAGTAGGTATTGATAAAACGTTCATCATCACGCCACACAGATTGCATCGCACCAGGCGGCAGCGGGCCTTCGATGACGACCACGCCTTTTGAATTCGGCGCGGTCAGTTCGGCACCCGTCTGGTCGTCCAACAGCTTCACGTTGTAGCCGTAGACCGGTTTGCCGGGCGAGCCCAGTCGCGTGGGTGTCTTCTCAATGCCGTGGCAAACGCACAGCGCAGGCCAGCCGGTTTCGGTCTGCCAATAGTTGTCGATGATGGGCTTGTTCAAGCCCTCACTTATCCAGTTGGCTGTGGGCTCGTCGAGCGGCTCACCGGCCAGGAACAGCGCGCGAAGCGACGACAGGTCATATTTTTTTAAGAGTGCTGGGTCCTGCTTTTTCAACACACGAATCGCCGTAGGCGCGCTGAACATCACCGTCACCTTGTACTTCTCGACCAGGCTCCACCAGATGCCGCCATCCGGTCGGGTCGGCAAGCCCTCGTACATGATGGTCGCCATGCCCGCAATCAACGGCCCGTAAACGATGTAGCTGTGGCCCACCACCCAACCGATGTCGCTGGTCGAAAAATACGTCTCACCAGCATTACCGCAGTAGATGTATTTCATGCTCGCTGCGAGAGCCACAACGTAGCCCCCCGTATCGCGCTGCACGCCTTTGGGTTTGCCGGTCGTGCCGCTGGTGTAAAGCGTGTAGCTGGGGTGTGTGGCCTCCACCCATTCGCACGCGACGATATCGCCGAAGTGTTCGAGCCGCAGCGCGTCCCAAAAATGATCACGCCCTGGCACTGTTTTCATCGGTACCAAGCCTCGATCAACCAGCAAGACTGATTCTGGCTTGTGCGCAGACAGGCGAATGGCCTCGTCGAGCAAAGGCTTGTATTCCACCACTTTGCCCGAGCGCGAACCGGCATCTGCGCTGATGATGAGCTTGGGCGATGCATCCTCAATGCGCGAAGCCAACGCGCCCGATGCAAAGCCGCCAAACACCACGCAGTGAATTGCCCCAACGCGCGCGCAGGCCAGCATCGCAAACGCCGCTTCGGCAATCATTGGCATGTAGATCAACACCCGGTCGCCTTTTTGCACGCCCAGGCCTTTGATCACCGCCGCCATGCGCTGCACCTCGGCGTGCAGCTCGCGGAACGAGTAAGTCTTTTCGATATTCGTCTCGGTCGACACATAAATCAGCGCCGCTTGATCGCCCCGATCCTTCAGGTGCCGATCCACCGCGTTGTGGCATAAATTGGTGGTGCCACCGACGTACCATTTGGCAAACGGCGGATTGCTGTAGTCGCAAATCTGCTGCGGCTCGGTGTGCCAGTCGATCAGCTTGGCCTGCTCGGCCCAGAAGGCATCGCGGTCGGTGATGGAGCGGTGGTGAAAGTCTGCGAAGCTGCCGGGTGAAGTCATACGGGTATCTGCCTTTTACTTTTAATAGCCTGATTATTCCTACCGAACTTTAATTCATCTGACGCACACCGCGTCTACTTCACCAGCCCCAGCACCTCCTTGAAGTCTGCATGCTCCGCCGTACGCAGCCACTCAAACGCCACCATCTCAGTCGTCACCAGCTCGGCTCCGGCTCCGGCCAGGCGGTCAAACGCCGCATCGCGGTTGCGTTCGGTGCGTGAGCTGCAGGCATCCGTCACCACCCACACATCGAACTCGTCTTCCAGCAGATCAAGCGCTGTTTGCAGCAGGCACACATGCGCTTCGCAACCGGCAATGACGATCATGCTGCGCTCAGGATCGGGCGGTTTTTGCAAGTGTTTGGGCAGGCTGCGGGCGTTGCCAGCGGGCGGTTTGACTTCAGGGCGAAGCCACTCACTCAGGCCCTCCTCAACCGCGCTGAAGTGCATCTTGCTTAGAACTCTTGTGCAAAGTGCGCGAATCTCCGGCAAGTTTTCACCCAGGCGCGACGGATTTTGCTCGGTACCCCAGATCGGTACGTTCATCAGCTTGGCGATCTGCCCCAAGCGTACGGCATTGGCGAGCACAGTGGCAGATTCGAAAATAGCAGGCATTAGCTTAGCCTGGTAATCGACCAGCACCAGTTGGGATTCAGCAGCATCGAGCAACATGTCAGGCTTTCAATTGATTTGTTCGCTACAGTGTAGTTTCCCTCAAAAGAATCTGGAGACAACACGATGAACGCACCCAGCGCCCACCCCGCCAGCTTGATGTCTGGCCAAGACTTCCGCGAATCGCTGCGCCGCTACCAGCCCAAGGTGTTCGTGGATGGCCGCCTGGTGACCAGCGTGGCCGATGAACGAGCCTTTCAGCCGGGCATCAACGCCATCGCCCTCACCTACGACTACGCACTTAAACCCCAATACGCGCCCATCATGACGGCGGTGCAGCACACCAGCGGCAAGGTGGTAAACCGCCT
>JANOTE010000347.1:0-6184 GCA_031416195.1 Rhodoferax sp. | reverse complement strand
CAGCCAGGCGCGGTCAGTGGGCTCCAGCGATAGCAAGATGTTGGGCGGTGGAAAATTGGGAGACCTGTGCGTGAAAAAGCTCGACAGCGGCTGGCCTGTCATCCGGTAAACCTCCAACGCGCGCGCGATGCGCTGCGAATCATTGGGTGACAGGCGCTGTGCAGTGACGCGGTCTACTTTTGCCAACTCAGCATGCAAGGCAGACCAGCCGATTGCTACAGCTTCAGATTCAATAGCGGCTCGCACTTGCGCATTGGCCTGCGGTAAATCGTCCAATCCATCCCACAGCGCCTTGAAGTACAGCATCGTGCCGCCCACCAGCAGCGCCAGCTTGCCGCGCTGGTTGATGTCGCTGATTAACCGTGCCGCATCGCGCGCAAAGTCGGCGGCGCTGTAGGCGTGCAGCGGGTCGCGGATATTGATCAGGTGATGCGGCACCTGGGCCAGCTCTTGTGGCGTGGGCTTGGCGGTACCGATGTCCATGCCGGTGTAGACCAGGGCTGAATCGACGCTGATGATTTCCACATCCCACCGCGCGGCGATGGCGAAGGCAGCGGCGGTTTTGCCGGATGCGGTGGGGCCGGTCAGCGCGATGTAGCGTTGCACGCCAGAACTTGCGTCAATGCTTGGCAGGCTCGCCATACTTTTGCACCAACGTCCAGGCGACCAGCGCGATCCAGCCGCTCCAAAACCAGATCGCCAAAGCCATCGGCGTAACGGTGCCGTCCATGTAGCGGCCCAGCCAAGCCCCCACGCCAAATGCGGCAGCCATCATCAAAAACCCATTCAACGCCGAGGCCGCACCAGCCGCATGCGGGAACGGTCCGACCGCGCCGCTTTGGCAGCACGCCTGATGTACGCCGTGCCCCAGCATGAAGAGCCACATCGGCAGCGTCATCGCCCACACGGTGTGTACACCTAGAAGCGCCAGCAGGCCCATGCTGGTGCCGCCGGCCAGCGTCAGCGCACCTGCAAGTGCCACCGAGCGGCGCACGCCAAATCGTGTCAGCAGCGCGCGGCACAAAAAGGTGCCCAGCAGGTACACGAACGAGACTGAAAACATCACCAGTCCATATTGCGTTTTGCTCAAGCCAAGCGCTTGGATGAACACGAACGACGAGGCCGCCAAAAACGTGAACAGCCCGCCGTAAGAGCCAATCGACAGCGCGCAGTAGGCGATGAAGGTCGGGTTGCGGATGATGCTGCCCCAAGTGCGTAGCAGGCCAGCGCCTTGCAGTGCATGCGGATTGCGCCGCGCCAGCGTCTCGTTGAAGCGCAGCGCCACCACAGCGAGGCACACCGCGCCAAACACTGCCACCGCCAGCAGGGCCACGCGCCAATTGAACAGGTCTGACAGAAGTCCGCCCAGTGGCGCGCACAGGCAGGCGATCACGCCTAACCCGCTTAGGGCCTTGGACATGGTGCGCACGCCTTCAGCGGGCATGTAGACATCGCGCACGATGGCGCGGGCGGTCATCACGGCGGCCCCCATCGCTGCGCCTTGCAGCGCGCGAAAGACAATCAGCCAAAGCATGCTGGGAGCCAGCGCACTGGCCACGGCCGCGATGACGTAAGCCGTCAAACCGATCAGCAAAATCGGCCGCCGGCCAAAGCGATCGGACAGCGGCCCCCAGAACAATTGCGAGGTGCCAAACGCCAGCAACAGCGCCGTCAACGTGAGCTGCGCCTGCGCCATGCTGGCGCCAAAGCCATCGGTGATGGTCGGCAACGTGGGCAGGAACAGGTCGGTGGTGACGGGCTGAATGCCCAGCAGCAGCGCCAGTGTCAGGACGATCAGGCCAGATCCGGCGGAGGGTGTGGCGGTAGGTGTGGGGAAGGCGTCAGTCGGCAAAGGCGACTGGAATTTGAGCGGTGCGGGCATTGCCGCTGAGGTTAGCAGATGAGCCAGCGCTGCTGGGTGTGAAGGATTTCGATGGATGGTTGTTCAATAGTAAAAATTAACCTAAGAGTTAATTTTCAACAAAAAAACAGGGAAAAACTCAAATTTATCGATTGAATATCACCTTATTCCCCGTATTAATTGCACAAACAGCTATATATTTTATAGTAATTTGAGCCGTTGCTCGCTCCGTGCAATACGGGTATCTCCGCCAAGGGTCTTTCACGAAAGTTGGTCAAAACCGGGTATCGTTCGGGCTCTGGTCAACACCTCACCGAGCACCCGTCACCATGGATTTGAAACTCACCGACCGTTCACGCTTTGCCCTTGCGAAATTGACCGCCCAACTCACGGCCACGGGCCTGCTGTTGGCAGGCTGCGCCGGCATGGGCACGCGTCAGCACACTGGCGAGACGCCTGCGCAGGGAACAGCGCCCATGCATGCCGCTGCACCAGCAACCCCGCCTGCCAGCGCGGCGGTGTCTGAACCCCAAGCCGCTGCGTCCGCGCCCGCAGGTGCTGCAAGCAGCGCGCGGCCGCCGGTTGACCCGGCTGCGCCCAAGCCGTTTGCCGATGTCATCAAGGATGCCAAGCAGCAGGCCGGCCTGTTCCCGATCTGGCGCAAAGATGAAAAAGTCTGGCTGGAGATCCCCAAGGCGGGCCTGAACAAGCCGTTTTTGTTCACCGTCAACATCGCCAATTCTGTGGGTGAGCGCGGGCTGTACGCCAGCCAGATGAGCTATGAGGCGCTGGTCGAATGGCGGCGCATTGGCAACCAGATGCAGTTGATCGCCATCAACACCAAATACCGCGGCGAGGGTGGCTCCAAACTCGCGGTGTCGCAGGCTTTTTCACCCAGCCTGGTGGCGGGCATGGTTGTCGCCAGCACCGAGCACCCAGAGCGCAAATCCGTGCTGGTGGATGCAGCCTTCATGTTGTCAGACATTGCAGGCTACTCCACGCGGATTGAGTCTGCCTTTCGCCTGCCGTATGGTCTGGACCGCAGCAACTCATTCTTCGAGTCAACTCGCTCGGATGCCACCATCAGCACGCTGAACGCCCGCGTTCACTTTTCAACACCACGCATCCCCGCGCCGCCCCTGACACCGTCGCCCACGCCCCTGCCCAAACCACCGCAGGCCACGCCCGACCCGCGCAGCTTCTTCGTGACCTTTGTCTACAACTTTTCTGCCTTGCCCGAGAAGCCGATGGCCGCGCGCTTGAGCGACCCGCGCCTGGGCCATTTCACGGAGACCTTTAACGACCTGAGCAGCGACCAGAAGCCCAACACCCGCGTGCATTACGTCAGCCGCTGGCGGCTTGAGAAGAAAGACCCGGCGGCGGCCCTTTCAGAGCCGGTGCAGCCGATCGTCTATTGGATGGACAAGAACATTCCGCCCAAATACCGCGCAGCGGTGTCCGCTGGCATCACTGAATGGAACAAGGCGTTTGAGAAAATCGGCTTCAAGGATGCGGTGCAGGCCAAGCAGCAGCCCGATGATGCCGATTGGGACAATATGGATTCGGTACACGCCTCGATCCGCTGGTTTGTCGGTGCCGATGTCGGCTTTGCGATTGGCCCCAGCAGCGCAGACCCGCGCACCGGAGAGATTCTGGATGCCGACATCGGCATGAGCGACGTGTTTGCCCGTGGTTCGCGTCGCTTCATTGTGGAAGATGCGGACACCGGGAGTGAGGGTCGCCTTGCGCAGTTCATGGCGTCAAACGCTGCCAGCCGAACCGGCCACAAGCACGATCGCTTCTGCACCTATGCGCACGAAGCTGCCGCCGAGATGGACTTTGCGCTGGACGTGCTCGAAGCCCGTGGTGACATCGCCCCCGATGGCCCCGAGGCGGAGGCCTTTGTGCAGGATGTGATCAAAGACACCATCATGCACGAGGTGGGCCACACGCTGGGCTTGAAGCACAACTTCAAAGCCTCCACCACCGTCAGCCGCACACAGTTGCAGGACAAAAATTTCACCGAGAGCCAAGGTATTTCCGGTTCGGTGATGGACTACAACGCCTACAACCTCGCGCTACAGGGCGAGTCGCAAGCCGCCTTGAACAATAAGACGTTGGGTGCCTACGACTACTGGGCGATTGAGTTTGCCTACAAGCCGCTGGATGCAGCAAGCGAGGTGGCAGAGCTTGCCAAAATTGCGTCGCGCAGCGTCGAACCCGCGTTGGCCTATGCCGATGACGGCGATGCCGGCGGCTTTGGCAGCGACGGCATCGACCCGCTGGCGAATCGTTTTGACTTGGGCGACGACCCGCTGGCCTATTACAAAAAGCGCCTCAAGCTCTCGCAGGAGCTGTGGGCACGCGTGCAAGCCCGCAAACCACAGGCCGGGGACGACCCGCTGCGCCAGCGGCGCAGTCTGCTGGCTGGCTTTACGCAGTTGCAACGCGCCTCGGATCTGGTCGGCAAATATGTGGGCGGCATGTACACCCTGCGAGACCTGCCAGGCAGCAACACCGGCCGCGCCAATTTCAAACCGGTGGAGCCTGCCAAGCAACGTGAAGCTTTGCAGTTTTTGGCGACCGGCCTGTTCAGTGTGGACAGTTTCAAGTTCGACCCCAAATTCCTCGCTAACCTGGGCGTGGACTACAACGAATGGGAGCGCGATGGCCCGGTCAACCTGCGCGCTGTCGTGCTGCGTGCGCAGACCACCGCCATGGATCGCCTGCTGGCCGGCGGCACCGCGCAGCGCCTACTGGACTTGCCCAATTACCTGGAACCCGCCGAGCGCAAAGGCATGATCTCATTGAGCGAGGTTTACGCCACATTGCAATCAAGCATCTGGAGCGAGCTTAAAAATGGCAGCGAGATCGACGGCCTGCGCCGCAACCTGCAACGCGAGCACCTGCGCCGCCTGCAAACCACGCTGACACGTGGCGGGCCAGGCCTGCCTGCGGATGCGTTGAGCCTTGCACGCCTGCATGCCACGCGCCTGCAAGCGGACCTGAGTGCAGCGGTGGCCAAATCAAGCAGCAAATCAGGCGGGAAATCTGGGGATAAGTTTTCCATCGAGACCCAAGCGCACCTGGTCGAAAGCCTGGGTATCTTGACTGAATCACTGCGGGCGACGATGCAGCGCAGTTAGGCAAAACTCAACTCAAGACGCATCACGGTACGATGGTCGTGAAAAGGTAAACCGCAAAAATCACCAGATGCACCACGCCTTGCAGCACGGTGGTGCGCCCAGTGCCCAGCGACAGGGTGGCCACCATCAGCGACAGCATCAGCAGGACGGTGGATTTAAGGTCGATGCCCAAAGTCAAAGTCCAGCCGGTTGCCAGTGAGACGATGGCGACGGCTGGAATCGTCAGGCCGATGGTTGCCAGGGCCGAGCCCAGCGCCAGGTTCAGGCTGGTCTGCAACCGATTGGCGCGGGCAGCGCGCACTGCCGCCAAGCCTTCAGGCAGCAACACCACGGCCGCGATAATGATGCCGACCAGGGCTGTTGGCGCGCCCAGCGATGCCACCACCTGTTCAATCCGGGGTGCCAGCGACTTGCCGATCAGCACCACGGCACCCAGGCAGGCCAGCAGCAACACGGTGCTGATGAGGGCGGTGCGGGCTGCGGGCCGCACTGCATGGGCGTCGGCATCGCCGCTGGCATTCCCGGGCAAAAAATAATCGCGGTGACGCACGGTTTGCACCACGACAAAAGTGCCATACAGCACCAGCGACACCACCGCAATGAAACCCAGCTGGCTGGCGCTGTAGACCGGGCCGGGGGTGGTGAGTGTGTAGTTGGGCAACACCAGCGTCAGCGTGACGATGGCCGCTAGGGTGGCCAGTGACGCGCTGACCCCTGCCAGCGTGAAAGTCTGCTCATGGTGACGGTGCGCACCGAGCAGCAGGCACAGGCCGACGATCCCGTTCAAAATAATCATGACCGCTGCAAAAACCGTATCGCGGGCCAGCGCCGTCGTCGCTGCACCGCCCGAAATCATCAACGAGACAATCAGGCCGACCTCGATCACCGTGACCGCCAGTGCCAGCAGAAATGTGCCATACGGCTCGCCCACCCGGTGCGCCACCACCTCGGCATGATGCACTGCCGCCAGCACGCAAGCTATCAGCGCTACAGCCAGCAGGGCCGCGAACCAGGCAGACGAGGCTGCCATGCTGCCTGCGCTGGCCGTGAAATGCAGCGCAAGCAGCCCCCAACCGACCAAGGGCGCTGCAACAGTCCACCATGGGATGGGAATTTTCTGTGTCATGTTTTGGATGGTAGCTGGTACGCGTTGCGAGGGAAGCCTGCGCTGCGAGCG
>JANOTE010000346.1:0-2643 GCA_031416195.1 Rhodoferax sp. | reverse complement strand
GCGCCGGGTCATAGGTCAGCTTGACCACTTCATTGCAGCCGGTGCGGCCGCTGCACACCTGCTCGTAACTCGGTTGCGCGATCTGGCCGTTGCTGTAGCCGCTTTCAACATCCGCAATGCCGCGCACCTGCACGTACACCGCCTCGGTACACCAGAAACAGCCACCGCCCAAGACGATGGTTTGCACAAGTTCAGACATGTTCGTTTCCTTGAAAAAAAAAAGCCAACAAAAGAGCCGATTCGAGAGCTTGTTGATGTTACCCTCGCACCCCAAGTCGCTTGCGCGATAACCCAAGGGTATGTCCGGGTATAGATGACGGCACTGGGTCGCTACCATGATTTTTGTTCATAACCAATTTCGCCACCGTGTAATGGGCACCGACTGAGTTACCCTCTGAAACTATGACTCCGACAGTGACTGACCGCCCATCTGCCCGCCCTACCCATGCCCTGAAGTCCGCGTTGTTGAGCGTGCGTGAAGTCACCGTCAAATTTGGTGGCATCACCGCGCTGGATGCGGTCGGGTTCGATGTCGCGCACGGCAGCATCTGCGGGCTAATTGGCCCCAACGGCGCGGGCAAGACGACACTCTTCAACTGCATGAGCCGACTGTACAACTACCAAAGCGGCGACATCCTGTTTGAAGGCCAATCCATCACCAAAACGCCGACGCATGAAGTGGCCGGTTTGGGCCTTGGGCGCACCTTCCAAAACCTGGCGATGTTCCAGACCATGCCGGTGCGCGAGAACATCATGGTCGGCTCGCACGCACGCTCCAAGGCCGGCTTTGCCGCCAGCGCCCTGCGCCTGCCCAGCGTGCGCGCCGAAGAGCTGCGCCTACAGACCAAAGCGGCCGAGATCATGGATTACCTCGACCTGGCGCAACACGCCCACAAGCCCGTGCGCGACTTGCCGTTTGCGATTCAAAAACGGGTTGAGCTGGGCCGTGCGCTGGCGGCAGACCCCAAGCTGTTGATGCTCGACGAGCCCGCTGCCGGGTTGAACCACGAAGAGCTGGAAGACTTGGGCCGCATGATCAAGGACATTCGCGATCGCTTGAACATCACCGTGCTGCTGGTGGAGCACCACATGAGCCTGGTGATGGGGGTCTCGGACCACATCGTGGCGCTGAACTTCGGCAAGAAGATTGCTGAAGGCGACCCCGCGCATATTCAAAACCACCCTGACGTGATTGAAGCGTATCTGGGCAAACCTGCTGATAAAGCGGCTGATAAACTGGCTGATAAGGCCCGTGCCGATAAGGAAACAAGCCAATGACGCGGCTGCTGGAAGTCAATGGCCTGCATGCGGCCTACGGTGCCACCAAGGTGTTGCACGACATCAGTTTTTCGCTCGAAGCGGGTCACATCACTGCAATTTTGGGAGCCAACGGCGCGGGCAAAACCACCACCCTGCGCAGCCTGTGCCAAACCGTCAAAACCAGCGGCAGTATCGTGTTTGACGGCCAGCAGTTGATCGGCAAATCGACCGAGAACGTGGTGCGAATGGGCATCGCACACGTGCCCGAGGGGCGTGGCACCTTTACAGCGTTGTCCACCGAAGAAAACTTGCGCCTGGGTGCCTACGTGCGGGCAGACAAAGCGGAATTGGAATTGGACATGGAGAAGGCTTTCACCCGCTTTCCCATCCTCAAGCAGCGGCGCAACCAGCAGGCCGGCACGCTATCGGGCGGCGAGCAGCAAATGCTGGCCATCAGCCGCGCGCTGATGCTGCGGCCCAAACTTCTGCTGCTCGATGAGCCGTCGTTTGGCCTGGCCCCGCTGATCGTGGCCGAGATTTTCCGCATCATGCGCACCATCAACAAGGAAGACAAAGTGAGCATGCTGCTGGTCGAGCAAAACGCCAGTTTGGCGCTTGATTTGGCCGATCATGCATACCTGCTGGAGACCGGCCGCGTGGCGCTGTCTGGCCCGAGCGAGACGATTAAAAACGACGAGTCGGTGCGCAAAGCGTACCTCGGCTACTGAACACGGAAACAGTACGATGGAAGCCTTCCTTCATCAAATATTCTCCGGTCTTGCCAGCGGCTGCATTTACGGCTCGGTCGCACTTGCGCTGGTGATGATCTACCAGGCCACGCACCACATCAACTTTGCGCAGGGCGAGATGGCCACCTTCAGCACTTTCATCGCCTGGGCGCTGGTGCAGGCCGGCTGGCCGTATTGGGGCGCGTTCTTTGCGACGGTGGCGATCTCGTTTGTCGGTGGATTGTTAATTCAACGCATCATTTTGCGGCCGCTCGAAAAAGCACCGGTGCTTGCCAATGTAATTGTGTTCATCGGCCTGCTGCTGATCGTCAACGCGCTGGCGGGTTGGATTTTTGACCACACGCTCAAATCATTCCCCAGCCCGTTCCCCAAAGATTCTTTCTTCGCCACCCAGTACTTCACCGCGCATGACGTGGGCTCGGCCGCTGTCCTGGTTTGCGTGCTGTTGGCGCTGTACGCCTTCTTTCGCTACACGCCGGTGGGCCTGGCGATGCGTGCAGCCGCACAAAACCCCGACTCTGCCCGGCTGGTGGGCATTCGCGTGTCTTGGATGCTGGGCCTGGGATGGGGCCTGGCCGCAGCGGTGGGCGCAGTGGCCGGAATGATGGTGGCGCCCATCGTTTTCCTGGACCCC
>JANOTE010000345.1:0-2950 GCA_031416195.1 Rhodoferax sp. | reverse complement strand
GAAATACGACAAGCTCACGGCTGAAGAAAAGAAAGCGGTCGATGGGATTTCTGGCGAAGTTGCAGCGCGTATTTACGGCCGTGGCTGGGACAAGGTTGATCGCCGGGCGGTCGCGTTGTTGCAGGCCAACAATGTGCAGATCGTCAAAGCCGATACCGCTTTTGTGGCTGACGTGAAGGCCAAAACCTCGGGGCTGGAGGCCAAGTGGGTTAAAGATGCTGAAGGCAAGGGCTTGCCCAACGCGGCCAAGGTGCTGGCTGAGTTCCGCGCTGAAATTGCGAAACAAGAAAAGTGATCTGCCAGCGCCACGTTGAATGCAGATTGAAGTCAGCGCTTGAAAAGAACTCTTGAACTGTTGAGCGGGCTGCTGTGCGGCGGCGCGCTGTTTGGCATCATGGCGTTGACGTTTTTTGACGTGATTGGGCGCAAGGTTGTAAGCCAGTCCATCCCCGGCTCATTGGAGCTGACCGAGCTGTTAATGGTGGTGGTCATCTTCGCGGGCTTGCCGCTGGTGTCGATGCGTGGCGAGCATGTGGTGTTTGACACGATGGACAGCTACCTGTCTGCCTGGGCGCTCACGCTGCAAAAAGCCGCCGTGAATTTACTGTGTACGGCTGCGATGTTGGGCCTGGCCTGGGTGATGTGGGGCAACGGCGACCAGTTCATGGCATCCGGTGAAACGACGGCCCAACTCAAACTCCTGAAGGCACCTTTCATCTACGGCATGGCGATTTTGTGCGCGTTGACAGGGCTGGTGCATTTCGGCATGGTGCTCAAACCGCCAATCGATGTAGCGGAACCTGCGCCGGGTGCCGGGGTTGCACTTTGAAGCCAGTGTTTTGAAAGCAATGCTTTGATCGAATCGCTATTGGGTTTTGCCGCCATCTTTGTCATGGCGCTCCTGCGGATTCCGCTGGCCTTCGCGATGGGCATCGTCGGCATCGTCGGTATTGGCCTCACACGCGGTTGGACGCCCGCGCTGGCGAGTGTCGGGCAGGTGGTTTATGAGACTGGGTTTGCCTACACGCTGTCGGTCATTCCCCTCTTCATTTTGATGGGTAATTTTGTGGCGAGGGCCGGTCTTGCGCACGAGCTGTTTCAAGCCGCTTATGCCTTCATTGGCCACTTGCGCGGCGGCTTGGCGCACGCCACGGTGGCGGCCTGTGCAGGGTTTGGCGCGATTTGCGGCTCATCCATCGCCACCGCAGCAACCATGAGCAAGGTGGCCTACCCGAGCATGAAGAAGCTCGGCTACAGCGACTCGTTGTCCACTGGCGTGATGGCCGCTGGCGGCACCCTGGGCATCATGATTCCGCCCTCCACCATCATGGTGATTTACGGCATCATCACCGAGACGAACATCGGCAAGCTGTTTGCGGCGGGTGTGATCCCGGGCATCCTGACCGCGCTCTTGCTGATGGTTGCCATCTGGCTGATGACGCTGCACGACCCGCAGCACGCACCCGCTGGCGAGCGCACCTCGTGGCCGGATCGCTGGCGCGCCCTGCGTGGAATTTGGGGCGTGGCCTTGTTGGTCGTCGTCGTGCTGGGTGGCATTTACGGCGGGTTTTTCACGGCCACTGAAGGCGCGGGCTTCGGCGCATCGGGCGCATTCCTGTTCGCACTGGCGCGTGGGCGATTGAGCTGGGCGACGTTGTTTCAAGTGCTGGTGGAATCAGCCCGCACCACCGCAATGCTGTTCACTTTGCTGATTGCCGCCACGCTGTTCGCCAACTTCGTCAACTTCACCTCGATGCCGGGCGACCTGAAGGAATGGATCACGCACTTGGGGCTATCGCCGATCATGATCATCACCGCCATGATGCTGATCTACGTGGTGCTGGGCACGGTGATGGAAGAACTGACGATGGTGCTGTTGACGATACCGCTGTTTTTCCCCATCGTCACCTCGCTCGGGTTTGACCCGGTCTGGTTTGGTGTGCTGATCGTGATGATCGTGCAGATCGGCCTGATCTCGCCGCCCGTCGGCATGAACCTGTTTGTGCTGAACTCACTGCTGCCAAACGTTGGCCTGGGCAACATCTTTCGCGGCTGCTGGCCGTTCGTTGCGGTGATGATTTTCGTGCTGGGGCTGCTGATTGCATTTCCACAACTGAGCTTGTGGTTGCCATCGTTGATGAAGTAAATTGCTACATAATTAGTAGCTAATTACGCACATTATTCGGGAGCTAGAAGCTTATTTTGTTTGTATTTTACGACAAAAGACAGTTTCCAGAGAAAAAATTAACCCCCAGGTTAATTTTCAACAATACTCAGTCGATAACCCGCGCCCGCAGCACTTTGGTCTCAGCGCGTTGGCTTTTGCCCTCAAGGCGGCGCTGTTTGGAGCCAAACGTAGGCTTGGTAGCCCGGCGCACACGCGGCGGTGTCGCCACGCTGTTGACTAGCTCATGCAGGCGCGCAAAGGCATCGAGCTTGTTGGCATCCTGCGTGCGGTGGCTTTGCGCTTTGAGCACCAGCACGCCGTCGTGGGTGATGCGGCTGTCGCGCAGGGCAAGCAGGCGCTCCTTCACGTCTTCAGGCAGGCTGCTGGCCACGATGTCAAAACGCAGATGGATGGCGCTGGAGACCTTGTTGACGTTTTGCCCGCCTGCCCCCTGCGCGCGGATGGCGGTGATGTCAACTTCAGTTTCCTTGATCTCCATCACGGTGGGGCTGGCTGGGTTGAGGCTTGCACGGCTCATGGCGCATTGTTGCAGGTCTCAAGAAAACCCAGCATGACATTGGCAGCACATCGGCAGCGCTGCAACTGCGCTGTGGGCTCACAGTATTTCAAACGAATCAACGCGCAAACTCCAATCCCGTAGAATCAAGTACCGAGCCCAAGCATTTGTGGCCCGGTTTTTTTTTGCCTGCCGGGAGACGAGCGCCATGGAAATTTTTGACTATGACAACATTCTGCTGCTGCCGCGCAAGTGCCGCGTGCAGA
>JANOTE010000344.1:0-13928 GCA_031416195.1 Rhodoferax sp. | reverse complement strand
CCTAAGCTTACCTGACGCGCCTTTGCACCATTGCCCAACCACCTGATTTACCCGGAGTACACCATGAAATCGACCATTGCATTGCCCCACGTCACTCAGCTATCCGATGGACTCAAGTTTTGGGTCAGTTGCTTGGCCGCTTTGGCCTTGCTGTTGGGGTTGGCGCTGGCAACGACGGGTTCGAAACACCTGTCGAATACCCCGCCGGTTGCAAAGCTGGGCGTGATCGCCTCACAAACGCCAGTCGCCATGCCCGTGGCCGACGACGTGATGCCCGATGCACCGATGCCGATCGACCTGTACCGCTTCGCACTCGACGCACTGCTGGTGCCCTTGATCGACGACGCAGTGCCACCCCGGTGGACCGACATCGCGATGGATTTTTTCTGTGACCCTGGCACCACGGTGATGATCGACGGCAAGCCGATGGTCCCCGGCGAGCTGGTGCCCGCAAAAGCCTTCAAGGTGCGCTGGGACATGAGCCGCTGCACGCCGCTGGGGCCGCAGTCGGTGGAGTTGTCTGGCGGCGTGGAACTGGTGGTGTTTCATGAAGACACTGGCCTGAGCGCCATGGTGATACCCGACCGCTTGCGGGTTGACAGCCACCTGGGCCGGGTCGTGCTGCGTGGCCCATTCACCGCTCAGACTTCGCGGGACACAACAATCGCTCAGCAGTAACCCGCGCGTGCCTGCAAGGTCGAGCTATCGATAGGACTATCGGCTGGCGCGCAGCGCCTCGCGCATGGCGGCGA
The DNA here is from genome assembly GCA_031416195.1 of Rhodoferax sp. Classification (GTDB taxonomy): domain Bacteria; phylum Pseudomonadota; class Gammaproteobacteria; order Burkholderiales; family Burkholderiaceae_C; genus JANYCG01. The sequence goes on along the minus strand of JANOTE010000344.1, from coordinate 13,176 downwards.
CCACAGTGGGCCGGTCTTTCGCATTGAAAATCGCACTGCCCGCTACAAATGTGTCGGCCCCCGCATCGGCCACTTTGCGAATGTTGTCGACCTTGATGCCGCCATCCACCTCCAGGCGGATGTCTTTGCCGCAGGCATCAATCCGTTTTCGCGCGGCTTCGATTTTGCGCAGCGCCGAGTCAATGAAACTCTGCCCGCCAAAGCCAGGGTTGACGCTCATGATCAAGATCAGGTCGATGTCGTCGATCACCCAGTCCAGCACGTCCATCGACGATGCGGGGTTGAACACCAGGCCCACTTTGCAGCCTTTGCTCTTGATGGCCTGAATGCTGCGGTGGACGTGGGCACTGGCATCGGGGTGAAAGCTGATCAAGTCGGCGCCCGCATCGGCAAACGCCCCTGCCAGCGCATCGACCGGCTGCACCATCAAATGCACATCAATCGGCACGGCGACACCGGCTGCGGTTTTGGCGTGCGGTTTAACGGCGCTGCAAATCATCGGCCCGAAGGTCAGGTTGGGCACGTAATGGTTGTCCATCACGTCAAAATGAATCCAGTCGCAGCCCGCCTCAATGACAGACCTGACCTCATCCCCCAAGCACGCCAGGTCGGCTGACAGGATGGAAGGCGCAATGCGGTAAGTGGCTGAAGAGGTCATTGAAGCGGCTTTAAGTAGACTGGTTACAAAGTTTAAACGAGCGCTAACTGGGCGCTAACCGCACGCTAACCGGGCGCTTGAACATTATCGCGTGCGGATGTTTTGCCTGCGGGGTGGGTAAAAAGGTACGATGCGGGGATGTCCAAGTATCAACTTCAAGTCGAGGTGCTGCCGCGCTTCCTGATGGCGCAGTCCGCCCCCGAGCAAGGCCTGTTTGTGTTTGCGTACACCATCCGCATCACCAACACGGGCCGCGTCACCGCGCAGTTGATCTCCCGCACCTGGAACGTCAATGATGCCAATGGCCACACCGAAAAAGTACGCGGCTTGGGCGTGGTGGGCCAGCAACCCCTGCTCAAACCCGGTGACACCTTCGAATACACCAGCGGCACCCGTCTGCGCACGCCCACCGGCACCATGCACGGCAGTTTTTTCTGCGTGGCAGAAGACGGCGAGAAGTTTGATGTGGACATCCCCATGTTTGTGCTGGATGCTTTAAGCGCAGGTGGCGCACGCACCTTGCACTGAGGTCACGTCCATCGTCACCAGCAAGTCCCCCGTTCGCGACCTGCCCGAGCTGCTGGCCCGGCTTGACCCGCAAGCGACGCTGGTGTCGCGCCATCTTTGGTTGATCGATTTTTTCGACTGGATCCGTGGCGACGGCGTGGTGCCAGACTCATCCGTCGCGCGGATTCGGCTTTTTCTGGATGCGATCAACGCCCGCCCCGGAATGTTGGAGCAAGCCCAAGCCTGGTGGCGCGCGTTGATGAACACGGTGGATACGACGCCCCTGCTGGCCGACTACGGCTTTGCCTCGCGCAGCGCCTTCATGAGCGAGTTGGCCGAACGGCTGCGTCTGAAGCTGTTGCCCGCAACGCCCGAGACGGTGAATGCCGCCGAGCTGTTCCCGCTGGTGCTGGACCGGGCTTTTGACGCGCAGTGGATCGCCGCCATCGACGAGCCCCTGATGCAGCGCCTGCAAAACCTGCTGCACTCGGGCAAAAGCCCCCAGCCAGACGATCACCCGGGCGATGCCGATGCCCTTACGGTGTGGCAAAACACCCTGCTGCAGGCTGTCATGTTTTGCACCGCCCAGGTTCAAGCCACCGGTTTCTCGCCCGAGCTGCGCCTGCGCATGAGCGCCAACAAACTGGAGCGCGAGCCGTTTCACAATTTGCCGTACGAGTTCGACACGGTGCGAGCCGCCTATGTCGCGCATGCGAGTGGCGGTTTTGATGTCGACGCATCGACGCACTCGACCCTGCAAGATAGGTTGCAACAGTTTCGAGAGCGGCTGGAGCATTGCCGCCAGGCCGCTGCCAGTGTCTATACCCACTTGGATGAGCACGGCATTTCGGTCAATTTGGTGTTTCGCCTGCGTCAGTTGCGTGAACGGGTGCTGCGCATCCGTTTGTTGTTGGACTGTTTGACTTCCCCCCACCCCAGCGCTAGTACTGCGCGTCTGTTGGGACAATTGGTGCTGGTCGGGCAGGAGCGGCGCAGCCTGCGGGCGCTGGTGGCCTCCAACTCTTCGCTGTTGGCCGCCAAAGTGGCCGAGCGCAGCTCCGAAACAGGTGAGCACTACATCACCCGCACACGCTCAGAGTACCGCGACATGTTTGGCAAGGCAGCCGGTGGGGGCGCGCTCACATCTCTGACTACGTGGTTCAAATTCATGCTGATGGGAGTGGCCCTCACACCGTTTTGGGATGGCTTTTGGTCTAGCATCATTTATTCCCTGAGCTTCATCGCCATCGGCCTCTTGCACTGGACTTTGGCCACCAAGCAGCCCGCCATGACCGCGCCTGCCATGGCGGTTAAGCTCAAAGATCTCACCGAGCCCAACGCGCTGAGCGGCTTTGTCGACGAAGTCACCCACCTGGTGCGCTCCCAAGTGGCCGCCGTGCTGGGCAACGTGCTGCTGGTGGTGCCTGCGGTGGTGTTGATCTCGCTGGCTTTGCTGTTGCTGTCTGGCCAGCCGATGATTGATGCCAAGCAAGCCGCTTACGTCTTGCAAAGCCTGACGTTGCTGGGCCCAACGCTCCTATTTGCAGCCTTCACCGGCGTACTGTTATTTGCCAGCAGCATCATCGCGGGCTGGGTGGAGAACTGGTTTGTGCTGCACCGCTTGAAGTCTGCGCTGCGCTACAACCCGCGCATCACCGCCGTGCTGGGGCAAGCGCGTGCGGCACGTTGGGCCTTCTTTTTGCGCAATAACGTCTCCGCGCTGGCCTCCAATATTTCGCTCGGGTTCATGCTGGGCTTGATCCCGGCATTCGCAAACTTCTTTGGCTTGGGACTGCAAGTGCGCCACGTTACGCTCTCTGCGGGGCAACTGGCTGCAGCATCTGCGTCGTTGGGCTGGGGCGTGCTGCAAACCAGTGTGTTTTGGTGGTGTGTGGCGGCCATTCCGTTGATCGGCGCGTTGAACTTGACCGTCAGCTTTTACCTCGCGTTTCGTCTGGCCCTGCAAGCGCATAACGTGACGGGCGTAGACCGCGCCCGCATCCGCGCTGCCATCTGGCACCGCTGGCGCAGCGCTCCGTTGAGCTTCTTTCGCCCCGTCAGAGAAATCTGAAAAACAGTTGTGAAAATGAACCCTGAAACCATGGGCGAATTTGACCTGATCAAGCGCTATTTCAAACGCCCCGAGCGCAGTGCCGCGCGGGCGGATCTGGTCAAGTTAGGGATAGGCGACGACTGCGCACTGCTGCAACCTCGCCCCAACACGCAGCTTGCCATCTCCAGCGACATGCTGGTGCAAGGCCGCCACTTTTTCGCCGACGTAGACCCCGCCGCCTTGGGCCACAAAGCGCTGGCCGTGAATTTGAGCGACCTGGCCGCCTGCGGTGCGCGACCCATCGCCTTCACGCTCGCACTGGCACTGCCCGAAGTTGACGAGCCCTGGCTTGCCGCGTTCTCGCAAGGCCTGTTCGCATTGGCCGATGCGCAGGGCTGCGAGCTGATCGGCGGCGACACCACGCGTGGCCCGCTAAACCTCTGCATCACCATCTTTGGCGAAATTCCCCTTATGAGCGACCAAAGTGGTCAATCACAGGCGCTGCTTAGAAGCGGCGCGAAAGTGGGCGATGACATCTACGTCAGCGGCAGCCTAGGCGAAGCGCGCCTGGCGCTGGAGGTGCTGCGCGGCAACGTGTCGATGGGCGTGGATGACCTGGCAGCCATTCGCCAACGGCTGGAGCGCCCGACCCCGCGCGTTGCACTGGGCCTGGCCCTGCGCGGCATCGCCACCTCCGCGATCGACGTGAGCGACGGCCTGCTGGGCGATCTGGACCACCTCCTGAAGCGCAGCAGAGTCGGTGCAAGCCTGGAGATGGAGGTTTTTCGTACTATGCAATTAGTAGCTAATTGTGCAATATTTACGGGAGCTAGAGGCCAAATAGATCGTAAAAATACTGAAAATCATGATCCACAACTTCAAAATACCTTAATTGGGTATATTTTGGCGGGTGGGGACGACTACGAGCTGGCGTTCACCGCGCCCGCTGCCGCCCGCGCAGAGGTGCAAGCCGCAAGCATCAAAGCCACAACGCCAGTGACCCGGATTGGCCGCATTGATTCAAAGGCGGGATTGAGACTGGTCGATGCAAACGGCGCGTTGGTGGAAAACCGATGGGCATCGTTTGATCACTTCGCGTGAGGGTGCTGAACGAGCGCTGGAAAGTGAAGGCTATCCTGCTACTGGCGGGTAAATCAGCGTCTTCTGGCTATTGCGCCGCATTGAGCAGTCGCGATCTGATTGACGTGGTCAACGGGTCAACGGGTCTGCAGTGGTCACTCCGCCAGTGCCGCCTCAATATCCTTCGCCATGCCTGCAGGTGTGTCTGTCGGTGCATAGCGCCTGATCACCGCGCCATCTTTGCCCACCAGGAACTTGGTGAAGTTCCATTTGATGGCTTTGCTGCCGAGCAAGCCAGGGGCTTCCGCGCTGAGCCATTGGTAAAGAGGATGGGCGCCGCTGCCGTTCACGTCGATTTTTTCCATCATCGGGAAGCTGACACCGTAGTTCATCTCACAAAACTCGGCAATCTCGCCGTTGCTGCCGCTGTCTTGTGCGCCAAACTGGTTGCACGGAAAGCCCAGCACCACCAGGCCCTTTGCACCATAGGATTTGTGCAACGCCTCCAGCCCGCCAAACTGCGGTGTGAACCCGCAAGCGCTGGCGGTATTAACGATCAGCATGGCTTTGCCGTGGTATTGATTCAGATGGACGCTTTTGCCCTGAATGCTGTTGGCTGAAAAATCGTAAACGGTGGACATAGAACTCCAATCAGAAAACAGGGTCAGGACGACTTGAAATTGACCACTGCCAGCAATGATGCCAGCAATATAAAAGCCCCACCGATCAGTGTGCGCATCGTCAATTCGCCCGCCCCCAGGAGTGTTGCCGACACGCTGGCGTACACCACCTCGGTCAACATGATGAGTGACGTAGTGCTGGCCCGCAGACGGGCAGCACCATATTGCAAAGCCAGGTTGCCCGCCAGAAACGCCAGGCCCAGCCCGACCGCCACGCTAACCCAGGGCCACGCCAGCGCGGGGATTGGCGTGACCAGACCCCCATTCATGCCCACAAGCGCCGCGATGAAAGCCATCAATGCGCCACCGCCAAACATCGACAGCATGCGAGATGCTTCGGGCGTGTGGTTGAGCTTGCGCAGCAAGACGTTGGTCAGCGCGAAGCTAAGGCCGCCCATCAACGCCAAGCCGTCCGGCAGACTTTCGGGCAGCGGCCACGGTGAACCGGGGGTTTTGAGCACGATCACCACACCAGCGAAAGCCAGCGCCAGGCGAAACAGCGAGCCCGTCGTCGGCTTCTCGCCCAGCAGCGGCCAAGCCAGCAGCACGACCCAGCCAGGCATCAAATAAAACAGCAGCACTACGCGCACGACATCGCCCACGGTCACCGCCCAATTGAAGCCGACGTTGGTCAGGCCGGATGCCAACACCAGTAGCCACAGTAGCGAGGGCTTAGCCAAGCCCCGCCAAGCCGTGGGGCGGGTCACCGTCACGCAGACCACCGCAAAGAGATAGATCAGCGCTGTGGCCCACAACGGGTGCAGCCCATGGCTTTGCAGCGCGCGAAACGGCCACCATGACACGCCCCACACAAATGCGTTGAAAGTCAGGGCCAAGGCGGCCAGGTAGATGACGGGTAGTTTGGTCAATCCGCTTCGTTACGCCAACAGGGCATCAGCCATGCAAATTGTCATTGCGTGCAATATCCAGCAAATGCTCCACTTCCGCCTTGTGGCGAATGCAGTTACTCTGGTGCCAGCGGTAGATCAGGTACATCACCCCGGCTACGATCAGGCCGAACCCGGCGATCGCCTTGAACGGCGAAAGCCCCAGGCCTGCGGACAGGCTGTAAGCCAAGCCCAACACCAGGATGGACAGGTTTTCATTGAAGTTCTGCACGGCAATCGAGCGTCCAGCCCCCATCAGGTTATGGCCCCGGTGCTGTAGCAGCGCGTTCATTGGCACCACCATGAAGCCGCCCAAAGCGCCCAGCAGGATCAGGAACGGTGCCGCCACCCACACGTTGTTGATGAAGATCAGCGAGATCACCGCCGCACCCATCGCAATGCCCATTGGGATGACACGCGGCCCATCGACCAGCTTCATGCGCATCGATGCCACCACCGCACCCACCGCCATGCCAATCGCCACCACACCTTGCAGCGCAGAGGCCTGGGTGACGGAGTAGCCCAGTGCAACCGCGGCCCAGGTCAACACCACGGTTTTCAAGTTACCAGCGGCACCCCAAATCAGCGTCGTGGAGGCCAGGGATATCTGCCCCAGCTTGTCGCGCCACAGCCGCATGTTGCAAGTCCAAAAGTCAGGCAGCAAGCTGACGAGGCGTTTTGGCAAGGGCCGCATCTCCACGCCCGTGTGAGGAATACGTGTATTGAACAACGCGGCTAACAGATAGACAAAAATCAGCACGCTGATGGCGGCCTCGGGCGGCGTATCAATACTGGTGGTGATGAAAGGCAAGTCAACGTTCAACAGCAGATTGGACACCGCCGAGCCCACCAGTTGCCCACCCACCAGCACGCCCAGGATGATGGAGCCAATCGTCAACCCCTCAATCCAACCATTGGCTTTGACCAGTTGGGACGCGGGCAGCAGCTCGGTCAAGATGCCATATTTGGCGGGAGAATAAGCAGCGGCCCCCAAACCCACAATCGCGTATGCCATCAGTGGGTGGGTGCCAAATAGCATCATCAGGCAGCCTCCAATCTTGATCGTATTGCTGATCAGCATGACCCGGCCCTTGGGCATCGAGTCTGCAAACGCCCCGACAAACGGCGCAAGAATCACGTAGAACAGGGCAAACATCGGCACCAGCGCGGCTTGCTGCCAAGCAGGTGCCTGTTCAGACCTGAGCAGTTGAATGGCGGCCACAAAAAGCGCATTGTCAGCCAGCGAGCTGAAGAACTGCGCCGACATGATGGTGTAAAAGCCGCGTTTCATGAATGCGTGATTTGCATCAGTGTTGCTGATGTGTAACTTTTTGTGAAAATTTCCGACTGACTATTAGGTTATAGCACGGCGGAGGCTGTCAGAATCTGCCATCAAAGTAACACCCACTTCTCTAATCTAATCTTATGCCGCGCCCGATCCATGCAATAGTTCACACTGAGGCGTTGCGTGGCAACCTGAGCTGTGCGCGCGTTGCGGCACCCGATGCCACAGTGTGGGCTGTTGTCAAAGCCAATGCATACGGTCATGGTATTGAGCGCGTGTTTGAAGGCCTGCGCGGTGCCGACGGTTTCGCCCTGCTGGATTTGGACGAAGCCCGGCGCGTGCGCGCCCTGGGCTGGCGCGGCCCCATCCTGCTGCTCGAAGGCGCGTTTGAACTGCGCGACCTGGAGCTGTGCTCGCGCCTTGACCTGTGGCACACGGTGCACTGCAGTGAGCAGATCGACATGCTGGCCGCGCACAAAACCAATATGCCGCAGCGCGTGTTTCTGAAGATGAACTCCGGCATGAACCGCCTGGGGTTCACCCCCGAGCGCTACCGCGCTGCATGGACGCGCCTGAACGCCTTGCCCCAGGTCGATGAAATCTCATTGATGACGCACTTCAGCGATGCCGACGGCCCCAAAGGTATTGACGTGCAGATGGCACGCTTCAACGCCGCCACGCTTGACCTGCCCGGCGAGCGCACGGTGAGCAACAGTGCCGCCACGTTGCGCCATGGCGGCATCACTTCGGACTGGGTGCGCCTGGGCATCGCCCTGTACGGAAGCGCACCGGATTTCCCCGCGCACAGCGCCGCCGATTGGGGCCTGCAGCCCACTATGACGCTCGCCTCCAAAATCATTGGCGTGCAGGACTTGCAGAGCGGTGACACGGTGGGCTATGGCTCCAATTTCACCGCCACTGCCCCCATGCGCATCGGCATCGTGGCCTGCGGCTACGCAGACGGCTACCCACGCCATTGCGCCACCGGCACGCCGGTGCTGGTAAGCGGCGTGCGCACCCGCATGGTCGGGCGCGTCAGCATGGACATGATCACGGTCGATTTGACACCGGTGCCGAATGCCGGGTTCGGCAGCGAAGTCACCCTGTGGGGCCGTGCCAGTTCAGGTGCCGTGCTTTCGATTGACCAAGTGGCGCTAGCGGGCGGTACCGTGAGTTATGAATTGATGTGCGCGCTGGCGTCGCGGGTGCCGGTGGGGGTGGACGCGTGATCAAATTGATCAAGCTGCCGACAGCTTTTGCCAGACGTGGTTAAACCCAGACGATCAATCGCCATGTATTCTGTGGTGGTAAAGCAGCCGTGCGTCTCAAGGGCGTGCATGACATCAATACCCCCGCGCCAACCGTTCGCCACTCACCCAAGTCGCATGAAACCCGTTGGGCACGCGCTGCGGCATTTTGATCTTGCACACAGGGCCTTTGGCGATGTCGTGCGCGTCAAAAATCGTGAGGTATGAAGTCTGCTTCAAGTCATCCCACATGAAACCGACCAGGTAGCCGTCATCCTCGTTCTTCCAATTGTCCTTGGGAGCAAATGGCGCTTCGGAGAACCATTTGTGGATGCCCGCGTGGTACGTGCTGCAAGTGTCAGTCTGTAAATCGTAGCGCGCAAAGCCGCAAAAACGCGGATCCTCCGGCTGGGTCTGCCGCGCCATCAGCAGGTTCCATGAGTAGCGCGTCTTGTGGCCGAGCATCCATGAGTTAACGACGGGGAACTCCTGGTTGATGATGTCGTCGATCAGACGCTCTTTGGTTTGACCCGTGCGCAGATTAAAGCGCCATTCGTAAAACACGTGATCAGCGTCCAGGTACGCCAGCAGTTTGGGCAACTGTTCGGGAGCCAGCTCGCCGCGCGCATCCTTGGGCAAGCGAAAGGGCGTGCCGGTCATCACGATCTCAACCCCGCCCTGGCCATCATCTTCCTCCCACGCGTTGGACACGTGGTACATGTAAGTCGGCTTGGCCTCAAACCATTTGATTTGATCGACCGCACCGTGGCGCGGCACCACGCCAAAGCGGGAGGGCAGCGTGTGGTGAAACTTCAGCTTGTGCCGCCCTGCGGCCAGCGCCTCCATGTCGTTGAACAGTGGCAGGTCATGCAGGATGGTGTAGTGGGCGGTGACGGCCATGTCGTGCGGCAGGCGCGGCCCCGGCAGTTGCACGGGGATGAAAGTTTGCAGCTTGCCAAAGCGGTTCAGCACGCCATAGTGCATGTAGGGCGCCTCGTTGCCGTAGGCGAAAAACAAAAACTCGCCGGTGCGCTCATCGACCTTGCTGTGCGCCGAAATCGGCAGGTCGTGCAGGCGCGGGTCAAGAGCGAGTTTGCCAATCGTCGATAAATCACGAGGGTCAGACAGGTAGACCGCGCCACCCCGGTACCACATCGACACCAGGGTGCCCGCGTAGTATTTGATGTCGGTGTTCGACGTGTCTTTGATCGGCGCATCAGGCCGATCCTTGCGTGGCGGGTCTTTGATGCCTTGCCACAAAGCGCCGCCTGCACTGATTTCTTCGGTCAAACCATCCGTCGCAATCCAGCGGTTTTGGTACTGCGCCCGCCCGCCTTCAAAGCGCACCGCGTGCAGCATGCCGTCGCCATCAAACCAGTGGTAGCGCCCAGGAGCTTCAAACTTGCGGTTCGGCCCGTTGCGCACGTACATCCCCGTGAGGTCTTTGGGGATCTCGCCTTCGATGTCGGTCAAGTCAACTGTCATCTCCTGGCTGATCGGCGCAAAACCGCCACTCAAGACGGGGATTTCGTTGAAGACGTTTGTGTCACTGGTGCCCATGGGGTTCTCCAAGAGAGTCGATCATCTTAGACCAGGCGTACCGTTTTGACCATAATTCGCACAAACGAGATTGTGGTAGTCCCAAAACGGGAGTACACACGATGCTATTGACGCCGCCAACGCGGAGAATTGATCATGAAAAAGACTACTTATCAAATTCGCGCGATCCGCACCAAGGCCGATTACCAAGCCGCGCTGCAAGAGGTTGCGCCCTATTTTGACAATGAACCTGAAATCGACAGCGACGCAGGCGCACATTTTGAGGCCCTGATCACCTTGATTGAGGCGTATGAGGCCAAGCACTTGGATCAATCGGGCACTGCGCTTTTGGGGCTGCGCGGTACGGGGCAGGGCATGTTTGGAGTTGATGCCAGCCAGACTATTTCTGAATTGCGGGACGAATGGTTATGCCGAAACAAACCAGCGGAAAAACCAACCGCTTAGCGCTCTCGCAGACCGACAAATCGCGCATCACCCTCTTACCACGCGATTTTTCTGAGTTTTCAAAAGCAAATATCCAATTGTCACGACCGCATCAAGTTAGTTGAACTTGACATCAAAATGCAAGAGTGAAAAATGAATGATCTACCACAAATGTAGTAATTTTTTGATTTTTTTCTTTCTTAGCGGCCTCTGACATCAAAAATATGCATAAATCAGGCTATAGCTCCCGTGTTATTTACTAATAAAGCTATTTAATGTATAGCATTTACTCGGCACTTCAGGAGTTGCCTGGGGTGCGCGCAGTGCAATGAGTTTTCTACGTTTTACACATAAAGGAAGCTGATATGCGCGGTTCGATTGGAATGTTGGCACTCATCGGGTGCAGCAGTTGCGCCGTGTTGCCCGTTGCGCAGGTGCCCACTGCAAGCGCAGCCCAATCCAAAGCTGTGGTGTTTGACATTGACGGTACGCTGACGCCCGACGTGATGGACATTTTCGGTGTCCGACCAGATGCCGCCCGTGCTGTCCAAGCCTTTGCGGACAAGGGGTACAAAATTGTCTACCTCAGTGCTCGCGTCAAGGCGTTCCGGGGGAACCTACCGGGCTGGTTGAAAAACAACGGATTCCCTGACAGTGCCATCCACGTTCAGGAGACCGAAGAAGACGAAAAGGATCACGCCCAGTTCAAGACGCGCAAGTTGCGCGAATACCAGGCGCGAGGCTGGACATTCGAATACGCCTACGGAGATTCGACGGCCGATTTTGTCGCGTACGCCAATATCGAGATCCCGAAGGAACGCGTGTTCGCACTGCAGCGCGCCAGCGAGACATCATGCCAATCAGGCGCTTGGAAGGAATGTCTCAAAGGGTGGACTGGGCACGTCGATTCAATTTTCAAATAGATGCCCTGCGCGTCACTCAAGCCTTCTTCCCTGCCTGCCCAAACACCCCTGCGCAAGCTTCGCGAGCACTGTCTTGCGCGGGTAGCTTGGCACACACCACGTCAAGTTGCGCAGTCAGCTTTTTCAGCACTGAGTTCTGCTGGTTTTTCTGGCTCCACGACTCAAGCTGCTTGGCCATCTTCTCCAAACTGCGGCGGTTGCGCTCGTAAAAGGTCTCGGGGGCGGCATCGAGTTCGCTGATGACTTGCGATACGGCCTTCTCAATGCGGGTGCTGTCTTTGGGGGACAACTCCACCAGCTTGGCGACATAGCCGCTGCCCCATTGCAGCCGGGTGGCCGGGCCCACGGAGCCCGCATAGGCTTTTTCGGACCAATCCAGCGAGGCGGTGAGGTCGCCGCGCTTTTTGGCGTTGGATGCCAGCACCAGCATGTGATAGTAGGGCGAGACGGCTTTGGGCAGCTCGGCTTGCAGCATCGCATCCGACTCGTCGATCAAGCCGACATCACTGAGCAAATGGGCGGCGGACGGGATGACGGCTTGGCGCTCGTATTTGTCGGTGGTGGTTTTAGCGGCTTTGGTGGCGGCCGCGCGGGCCATCGCGACCAGCTGCGGCGTGCGTGGCACTTTGGCTGCCGATGGCGCATCAATCTCAGTGAGCGTCAGCTTGGCTTGTACAGCGTTCAATTGGTCGGCTTTGGACAAGCTCGTGTCACTGGCGATGCGGTCAAGCGCGATGTTCCAGGTGGCCAGCAGTGCGCTGCGTTGCGGGCTGTCTTTTGACGTAATGGCCCCCACAATCTCGCTGGCGGAATAGGTCAGGATGTCAACGTGGTCACGCGAGCGAGCGGCATCGGCCAACACGCTTTGCGCGGTGGCCAGCGCCTGCGCTTTGTCCGGCCCTAGCGCTTTCTCCTGCGCGGCGATGGCGGCGGCCTTCAAAGTCAAGCGGGAGGCGGCTTCCTGAAATTGCGGTGGGCACTTTTGCGCCAATTGCAGGACAGTGCTGGCAAGCTGTTGTTTGGGCACGAGCTGGGCTTCATCCGTGTCCCACGAATAGAACGCCAGCAAGCGCCAAGCCGCTGCCGAAAGCGCAGGCGTGGTGCCGCCAGAGCCTGCCAGCGCCGCCGTCAGCGTCTCCTTGATGCCCTGCGCAGATGCCAAACCCAGCGACAGCAATTGCATGAATTGCGCCGCATCCACCTCACCGGGCAGGCGAGTCAACTCCGTGCCGTCTGGTTTGAAAAGGATGGTCGTCGGGTAACCGCGGGTCTTGAACTGTGTGGCCAATTTTTGCGCGCCGGGCGTGTCGCCATCCAGATAAACCGGCATAAACGCGCGGCTCTTCTCAATAAAGTCGGGCCGGTTGAAAACGGTCGCCTTGATCTGGTTGCACGGCGGGCACCACACCGCTCCCCAGTACAGCAGCACAGGCTTGTTGTCCGCCTTGGCTTTGGCAAAAATGGCATCAAGACTGGCACCCTCGGGCTGAAGCCAATTGACACTGGCGGGCGCAGCAGTGGCGGCAGTGACTGGTTTGCCAACGACAGCCGGGCGAACCACCGCGTCGGGTGCTTTGGAGCAGGCTGCGAACCACACCGGGCACGCAATTGTGATTACGAAAGTTCTGGCAAATCGCGCCAGTGTGGGGGGACAATGTTGTGTCATCAGCAGACTCCTGGGCTGCCAGTCTATCGCTTAGTCAAAACCGGTGCCACGCTACGCCTGACTGAGCCGCAATAACTGATTACTTCGCCAATTTTACTACAAATGTAGTCAATTTGGACGTCAAGCCGACATTTGCCGAGAAATTCAAGCTAAATTGCCCTCTAGCTCCCGATTAATATGCGCACAAAGCTATTATTTAAATAGCAA
>JANOTE010000343.1:0-10835 GCA_031416195.1 Rhodoferax sp. | reverse complement strand
GACTTTTTAATCAGCCATTCTTGATTAACGGCGGTTCGCGCTAAATTATTGAAGGCGTGATTTGACATAAACCCGTACTCACCGCGTTGTGAGTACGAATGCTACGGCCTGATTTGATACAAACCGCGCTGCCTTCAGATCAATTGCTTGCAATGCCTCTAAAACAAAATATCTTGGCGAATTATTTGGGTACGGGTGTTGGTGCTGTCGCGCCTTTGCTTGCACTGCCGTTTTATCTGTTGGCGCTCGGGCCAAGGCAATTTGGATTAATCGCGTTTATCGTCATGCTCCAAGCGTTACTTGGTTTGGTCGATGCGGGCATGAGCCAGGCACTGGTGCGAGAGTTCGCTTTACGCGCGAACAATTCACAGGCGGGTCGCTTGCGCTCATCGGCCCTGCTGTTTGGATTCGAACGCATCTATTGGGCATTTGCGATGGCAGCCGGGTTGATGACTGTACTGATGGCCGACGCTATCTAGTCACATTGGCTTAAGCTAGACGGATTGCCCGTTGAACTGGGGCGACATGCGGTATACGGCGCCGCAGTAATCTTTGCGTGTCAATTTCCCGGCTCAGTTTACCGAAGTGTTCTGGTTGGGGCGCAGGCTCAGGTGGCACTCAACGTGCTCGTTTCGTGCAGTGCGGTGGTACGCCATGGAGGCGGTGTAGTCATTGTTCTGATTTGGCCGACGCTACATGCCTATCTGATCTGGCAGGCATTGATCGCTCTGTTGGAGACTTTGGTGCGAGGCTATTTGGCCTGGAAAACCGTTGGGCTTGCCCGCGATCAGGCTGCATGGCGCGCAAGTGAGTTGTACCCGGTTTTGGGCAGTGTTGCAGGTATGTCCGGGGCAGTCTGGCTAGGTGCACTCACAACCCAAATGGACAAAATGGTTTTGAGCCGCATGGTAAGTATCGAGCAGTTTGGTTATTACACCATTGCCTCAACCATCGGCATGGGTGCGCTTCAACTGATCTATCCTTTGTTTCAGGCAGTTTTACCCAGAGCAATGCAGTTGAAAGAAGATCACGACGCGTTGCGAGCCTTGTACATCAAATTGCTTGGCGTGATTGCGCTGGTTGTTGCGACCGGTGGATTGGTCTTTTTCAGTGCTGGTAAATGGCTTCTCCACGCATGGCTTGGCAGCTCGGCACTGGTCGGATCAATCCTTCCCGTGCTGTCAGTTTTGCTTGTTGGAACGACGTTGAACGCCTTTTACAATATCGGATATGTAAACTGGATTGTTCAAGAAAAAATTCGCAGAGTTTTCCAAGTCAATTTTCTCTGTTTTTTTCTTTTATTAGCGTTACTCCCTACTTTGGTGGAATCTCAGGGCTTAATTGGCGCTGCGCTTGGGTGGTTAACGGTTAACTTGATTGGTTTTATACTCAGTCTCGGGTGGCTAAAAAAATAGCAAGAATGCCCTATTAACTGTCTCATCGTTGAGAGCTAAGATGACAATTACATTTTTATTCCCACCGGGTTGCAAATGATTATCACGCAGATTATTGGCGGTCTTGGAAATCAAATGTTTCAGTATGCCATGGCGCGCGCACTTTCACTTGAGCGACAAACTCCGTTGCTCCTCGATATTTCGCATTTTGACACCTACAGACGACACCAAGGATTCGAGCTTAAACGAATATTCAATTGCAGCTCTCAAATAGCGACGAAGAACGATGTTCGCACTGTTCTCGGTTGGCAATCAACTCCCGCATTCAAAAAGATTTTCTCGCGACCATTCATGAGTGCTTTCCGCCGAGAAGAGTTTGTTTTGGAGCCTCATTATCACTTTTGGCGAGAGGTGGGTACTACCCCGTCAGTATGCTACTTGCAAGGGTATTGGCAGTCGCAGAGGTATTTTGAAAAATATCTGGCTGTGATACGTGATGATTTTAAATTTAAGTTACCGTTGAACGATAAAAACATCCAGGTAGCCGATCGCATTACTCAAGTAAATGCCGTCAGCTTGCACGTTCGCCGTGGTGATTACGTGAGTAATAAGAAAACAACCGATTTTCACGGATTATGCTCTATTGAATATTACTGCGATGCGATTAAAAATATAAGTTCTAAGATTATAAACCCTGTATTTTTCATTTTTTCAGATGACATCGCTTGGGCGAAAGAAAATGTACCAATAGAATTTCCACGTCACTACGTTGAACACAATCAAGGCATAGAGAGTTTCAACGATATGCATCTCATGAGCTTATGTTGTCATAACATTATTGCAAATAGCTCTTTTAGCTGGTGGGGCGCGTGGTTAAACAGCAATCAGAATAAAATAGTGATAGCGCCGAAAAAATGGTTCGCAAATTCTATTAACACGAAGGATCTTTTGCCTGATGGATGGATTTCCTTATGATCAGTAAAATGATCGATGATTCATCACTCCTCTTTGATCGGCGATGTTTCCGGCCAGTGGTGCGGAGATTGTGTTGAAGTGTCGGTGAAGGCTGCATTCGCTTAAAAAATACGTAAAACATGAACTCTGTCAATGACCTAGCGCCTGTCAGCGTGATCATTCCATGTTTCCGCTGCGAATCGACTATCCAACGTGCGATGAGTTCAGTTCTTCAGCAAACTTACTTGCCTGCTGAAGTTATTTTAGTTGACGATGCCAGCGGAGATGGCACATTGAATATTTTAATAGAATATAGGAATCAGTATCCAAACCTGGTCAAAATTATTACGTTGGCTGAAAATGTCGGCGCAGGGTCCGCCAGAAATATAGGGTGGCTGGTTGCGACTGAACCGTACATTGCCTTTCTCGATGCCGATGATTCCTGGCATGCGGAAAAAATACAGATTCAATACTCGTACATGAGAAGTAATCCCGAAACAGTTCTGTGTGGACACCAATGGCGCTTCGTGGACGAGAACAGCGAGGCGGCAGATTTACCTTCAAAATGGACGATCATTCAAATTAATCCAAGCCATTCATTGTTCAAAAATCCGTTTGCGACATCAACGATCATGTTGACGCGAGATACGGCATTTCGTTTTGAGGAAGGCATGCGCAGCGGCGAAGACTTTTTACTCTGGTTAAGAATCGCGTTTGCAGGCTGTCCAGCTGTTCGGTTGGAGGTATCCCTCGGACATGTCTACAAGTCGTTGTATGGGTCTGGCGGGCTTAGCGGAAACCTTTGGAAAATGGAAAGTGGAGAGCTAACCTGCTTGGCAACCCTTTATCGGGAGACGAGTATAAGTCGGTCACTTTTTTATTTCTCAGCGTTTTTTTCTATTCTAAAATTTTTCAAAAGAGTAATAGAGGTATATATTACCCGACCGTTAAGACTATAAAATCTTACCGGTTCAGTTGAGCAGCGATGAACCTGCGCAGCTTTAGTTCTTAATAATACCTAAATTTTATGCGTCTTGCCCTCGTAACAAGTCAGGCGTTTTCGCTATCTAACTTTCGTGGGCCGTTGATTGTTGCGATGGTGGCGCGCGGTGTTGAAGTTTTTGCGATAGCCCCTGATCATGACGATCAGACACGCAAATCTATGTTGACGCTCGGCGCAACCCCAATGGACATTGCGTTTGACCGAGCAGGCATGAACCCATTGAGTGATGTGATGGGTGCCGTTCGTTTAGCAATTTTGTTGCGTCGGCTGAAAGTTGATGTAGCGCTCACGTACTTCATTAAGCCTGTCATTTTTGGCACATTTGCAGCCGTGATGGCGGGTGTTCCGAAACGGTTTTGCATGATAGAAGGGCTGGGCTATGTTTTTACCCCGTCCGAACGCCGCGAGCCTACCGGGCGTAAGATGCTAAGAGCAGTAGTGTCACTGTTGTATAGGTTTGCGCTGAGATTCGCTGACAAGGTATTCCTGTTGAATGACAATGACATTGCTGATCTGGTGAGCCGAGGATTGGTGCAATCGAGGCAGGTGGTGAAGATAGGTGGCATTGGCGTTGATCTGGATGAATGGCTTCCAGTGCCGCCTGTCGTAAGCCCAATTACTTTTCTATTGGCCGCACGCTTGCTGCGCGAAAAGGGAGTTGTTGAGTTCTCGCAAGCTGCTAGGATTGTTAAGGCAGCGCATCCAGGCGTGCGTTTTGTCCTGTTAGGGGGTGTCGATTCCAACCCGGGAAGTCTCAGCATCCATCAGGTTACCGATTGGGTTAGTGAAGGTGTTATGGAATGGCCTGGTAATGTGCCGGTAAAGTCATGGTTCGCACAGGCAAGCGTTTACGTACTTCCATCCTACCGCGAAGGCGTGCCTCGAAGTACTCAAGAAGCGATGGCGATGGGTCGTGCGGTGATCACCACGAACGTGCCGGGGTGTCGTGAAACGGTGATTGACGGGCACAACGGATTTTTGGTTCCAGTGCGTAGCGCTGAGGCACTGGCGCAGGCGATGATTCGCTTTATAGAGCAACCCGATTTAATTGAATCAATGGGTCGTGCAAGCCGCGCCATGGCGGTGCAGCGTTTTGATGTTCATAAAGTGAATGAGATCATCATGCGCGCAATGGGGTTTGGGAAATAGCGTTGCAACTTTTTTAAAGAGCATCTGGAGATATGTTGGTATTGCGTACGCTCATCACCGGGTCGTCGGGATTTGTCGGCAGAAGTCTGTGCGCGCGGGTAAAACGCAGCGGTCACACGCTGAGTTACGCGATAAGAGCACGCGAAAAAACGCAAGATGTGCACGGCACCTTTTTGATTGAAGAGTTGAACACTTCGACTCATTGGAATCTGGCTGTTCGCGATGTAGACGTTGTCCTGCACCTAGCCGCCCGCGTCCACGTCATGCAAGACACCACAGCCGATCCCATTGCCGCGTTCCGCGAGGTCAACGTGGGCGGTTCTCTGAATTTGGCACGTCAGGCGGCGGCGGCGGGGGTCAAGCGGTTTGTATTCGTTAGCACCGCCAAAGTTAATGGCGAAAGCACCCAACCGGATCGACCTTTTACTGAGGCGGATATTCCCAACCCACAAGACGCCTACAGCCTGAGCAAGTACGAGGCTGAACAGGGCCTGCGCCAAATCAGCGCGGATACCGGGATGGAGGTGGTAATAATCCGCCCGCCGTTGGTGTACGGGCCGGGTGTGAAGGCTAACTTTGCAACCTTGATGCAGGCGGTGCAGCAGGGGCGGCCGCTGGCGCTGGGGTCGGTCAACAATCGGCGCAGCTTGGTAGCGCTGGACAATTTGGTGATTTCATCATCGTCTGTATGACGCATGCAGAAGCCGCCAACCAGACTTTTTTAGTCAGCGATGGCAATGATCTGTCCACCACCGAGCTGGTGCGAGGCTTGGCGCGGGCGGCGGGTGTGTCGCCGCGTTTGCTGCCGGTGCCGGTGTGGGCTTTGCAGGCGGGCGCGATGTTATTGGGCAAAGAAGACGAGGTACAGCGGCTGTGCGGCAGTTTGCAGGTGGATATCTCCAAAGCACGCAACTTGCTGGGTTGGCGACCCCCCGTGGTGGTTGAAGAGGGTTTGCGCCGAGCCGTAGCGGGTATGGCGAGTGTCGTGAAACTCGCATGAAACGTTTGATGGATCTGGCACTTGCCGTGGTAATCAGCGTGCTGATTTTGATTCCAGTGGTATTGATTGCAATCGCGGTGCGCACGACATCCAAAGGGCCAGCGCTTTACTGGTCTGACCGGGTAGGGCGCAATAATGTGATTTTTAAAATGCCCAAGTTTCGCAGCATGCGAATGGATACCCCGGCGGTAGCCACCCATTTGCTGCCTGACCCCGACTCGTTTTTGACCCCGATCGGGAGCGTATTGCGCAAAAGCAGCGTGGATGAGATACCTCAACTGTGGAGTATTTTAAAAGGAGATATGAGCTTTGTCGGTCCCCGACCGGCGCTTTTCAATCAACATGACTTGGTGGCACTGCGTACACAGGCTGGCGTGCATGCTCTCATTCCCGGTTTGACGGGCTGGGCCCAAATTAATGGTCGTGATGAACTACCGATTCCGCTGAAAGTCGCGCTTGACATTGAATATTTGCAGAGAATCTCTCTTCTTTTCGATCTCAAAATCATCCTGCTGACGGGTTTGAAGGTAATCCGTCGTGACAATGTCACACATTAGCGTTGCGAGTTGAAAATCGAATTAGAATCGCGCAAAGAATAAGTAATTCGAAATCGGGGATTTTTCAAACTAAAAGGTTCATGACATGAATAATCTGGTCGACATCCAAAGCCAAATTGACAAGCTTCAAAAACAGGCGAATGAAATCCGCGTGCGTGAGTTTGACAAAACGGTACAAGACATACTCGCCAAGATGAATGCTTTTGGCATCTCGGTGAAAGACTTGCAATCCAAACGAGGCGCAAAATTATCGGGCAGGCGGGGCAGCGTCAAGGCTATCAAGGCTGCCAGCAACGTTGGTCGCAAGCGCGCGCCTTCCAAGAGTGTCGGTGCTGTCGTGGCACCGAAGTTTCGTGGCCCGAACGGCGAAACCTGGACAGGTCGTGGTTTGATGCCGCGCTGGCTGTCAGCTCAGGTGGCATCGGGCAAGACCAAAGAGCAGTTTGCAATCAGTGGCGCGTGAGTCGCTATGGGCGGGGCTGAAAAGCTTCTTTTGCGTAAAAATTAACCCACAGGTTAATTTTTACGGTTGATTGATCAATATCTCATACTTTATTAATCAAATATGGGTCTAGCTCGCATATATGTTGCGTAAGTAGATATTTAATATATAGCAATCCGAGCGAGGATTTGATGTCTAATTTTGCGACCGGGCTGTTTCAACTGTTTCCACTATGACCGACGTACTCAATATTGCCCCGCGCGACAAAGCCGAAATACTGGCGCAGGCGCTGCCCTACATCCGCAAGTACCACGGCAAAACGCTGGTGATCAAGTACGGCGGCAACGCCATGACAGACCCAGCCTTGCAGGCTGATTTTGCGGAAGATGTCGTTTTGCTCAAGCTGGTGGGTATGAACCCGGTGGTCGTGCATGGGGGCGGCCCGCAAATCGAAAATGCACTGAACCGGCTGGGCAAAAAGGGCGAGTTCATCCAAGGCATGCGCGTGACCGATGCAGAAACCATGGAAGTGGTGGAATGGGTGCTGGGCGGGGAGGTGCAGCAAGACATCGTAGGCCTGATCAACCAGGCGGGCGGCAAGGCCGTGGGTTTGACCGGGCGTGACGGGGCCATGATTCGCGCGCAAAAACTCAAGATGATCGACAGCAAAGACCCCAGCAAAGAGCACGACGTGGGGCAGGTGGGCGACATCGTCTCCATTGATCCCAGCGTGGTCAAAGCCTTGCAAGATGATGCGTTCATTCCCGTCATCTGCCCCATCGGTTTTGGCGAAGACAACCAGAGCTACAACATCAATGCCGACGTGGTGGCCGCCAAGCTGGCCATTGTCTTGAAGGCTGAGAAACTGATGCTGCTGACCAACACCCCTGGCGTACTGGACAAAGCGGGTAACTTGCTCACCGACTTGACCGCGCGGCACATCGACGAGCTTTTTGCCGATGGCACCATCAGCGGCGGTATGCTGCCCAAAATCGCCAGTGCGTTGGATGCGGCTAAAAGTGGGGTGAATGCGGTACACATCATTGATGGGCGGGTGCCGCACGCGATGCTGCTGGAAATCCTTACGGAACAGGCCTACGGGACGATGATTCGCTCCCACTAGAACTTCTCCAAAACCCTTGGTGTGGCTATGAGAGAATCAAATTCACACTTTGATACTGCCCATGCCAGACGCCGAAACTCTTTCTGAAACTACCGCCCCCGAGCGCTTGGAGACGGCCACCAGCGACGCAGCCGTGCCCGCGCGCAAGCGGCCCAAACCGGGCGAGCGGCGCATCCAGATATTGCAGGCCTTGGCCGCCATGCTGGAGCAACCGGGAGCCGAGCGCATCACCACCGCCGCGCTGGCCGCGCGTCTGAACGTGAGTGAGGCCGCACTTTACCGGCACTTTGCCAGCAAGGCGCAGATGTTTGAGGCCCTCATTGAGTTCATCGAAGAGTCTGTCTTCACGCTCATCAACCAAATGACCGAGCGCGCAGGTGGCGACACTGACAGCGCACACACCAATGCGCGCCTGGCTGGGCGGGTGATCGCCATGCTGATTCAGTTTGCGGAAAAAAACCCCGGTATGACCCGCGTGATGGTGGGCGATGCCCTGGTGTTTGAAAATGAGCGCCTGCAAGCGCGCATGAACCAATTTTTCGACAAGATTGAATCGATCTTGAAAAACAGCCTGCGTGATGTCGCAGCGCGTAGTGGCTCGGGCAGCCCGACGCTGGACGCCCAAGTCAGCGCCTCGGTGTTGACGGCGTTTGTCGTGGGCCGCATGCAGCGTTTTGCGCGCTCGGGTTTCAAGCGCCTGCCGTCTGAGCATCTAGACGCTTGCCTGGCGCAGATACTCTGAGATATCGTCAAACTGTGGCGTTCTAAGCCGCCGAGTGTCCCGCATCGCTCAATCCAGGTGGACGGATTGATGGTGCAGTCAAATCCTTTGGAGAAATTTATGTTGTCAAAATTAACTGCCCTTGCGGTTTTCGTATTGGTTTCAACTTCAGGGGTCGCGCAGACCCCGCTAATCGATATCAAAAACGCCTGGGTGCGAACCGCCGTGCCGGGTCAAAGCGCCACCGGCGCGTTCATGACGATCATCCACAAAGACGGTGCACGCTTGGTGCGTGGTGCGTCTCCTGTTGCTGGGGTGACAGAAATCCATGAGATGAAGATGGAGGGTGATGTCATGAAAATGCGCGCCGTACCGCTGGGTGTAGATTTGCCGGCGGGTAGGGCGGTGGACTTGGCGCCGGGCGGCTATCACATCATGCTGTTGGATTTGAAGGGTGCATTGGCCAAGGATTCCGTGGTTCCCCTCACCCTGTGGTTCAAAGACGCGAAAGGTGTTGAGTCCTCGTTGGAGCTTAAGCTGCCCGTCGCAGCGCGCGCACCCCATGCCACAGCAGGGCAAGCTGCGCCCGAGCATAAGCATTGAACTGCCATGGATCGGCTTTACCCGTGTCGGTTGGAGTAAGCTCTATTCCGTGCAGCCCTTCGGTCGCGCGAGCGACAACTTTAACAAGGAGTAAACAGTGAGCAATTCCCCTGACTCTGGTTTCGGCAAATTTGTGCCAGGTTTTGATTTTCTGCAAGGTTTGGCCAAGGGGGCCTCCAGCAGCATTCCGCAAATGCCCAATCTGGCCAACTGGGTGTCACCGTCACTCAATGTGGAAGAGCTGGACAAGCGCATTGACGAGCTTAAGGCGGTGCATTTCTGGCTGGATCAAAACTCCAAGGCGCTGGGGGCCACGATTCAGGCGCTGGAAGTGCAGAAGATGACGCTCGCCACCCTCAAGGGCATGAACTTCAACCTGGGCGATGTCGCCAACGCGTTCAAACTCAAGGCAGCGGACTCGGTCGCCTCAGGGATGAAGAGCGTGGGTGACAGGGCGGCCAGCACCGCCAAAACAATCTCCGATGTGGCCTCGGATGTCGCCTCCAGCGTCAGCGGCAAACCCAAAGCCAGCAATACCAGCAAATCCGCCACAGCAGGTAAGCCTGCCAGCGGCATTGCCGGTTTGGTCGATCCGATGCAACTGTGGGGCTCGTTGACCCAGCAGTTCCAGCAAATCGCTGCCAGTGCCATGAAAGATGCGACCAAAAATACCGCCATCGACGTGACGAAGAACATGGCAACAGGCTTTGCCAAAGAGGCGCTGAATGCGGGTAAAAAAATAGCCTCGGGTGCGGCTGCGAAGTCGCGCACTACCGCGAAAAAGACGCTTGGTAAGACGGTTCGCAAGACTGCTCGCTAATGTGTTGTTGTGTTGATGTGTTGATGCCCTTGGTGCGATTGCGAGGGTCGTGATGAAACTGTTCCCCTACGGCCACGCCACCCACCCGCAGTGGCAAATGGCTGCTGGTTTGGTGTTGGCGCAATTGCGCGCGCAGATGGCCTCGCACGGGTACGCCAGTGCACCCACACTGGCCCTGCTTTACATCACCGATCACTATGCCGGTGCCGCGCAGGAAATCCTGGCCCATTTGAGCGGCGAGTTGCCCGAGGTGACCGACTGGTCTGGCACCGTGGGTGTGGGCATTGCGTCCAACAACGTGGAATATTTTAATGAGCCGGCTTTGGCCGTCATGCTGTGTGAATTTGCGGCTGATCAATACCGCGTGTTTTCCGGTGTGGCGCCGTTGGGGCTGGGATTTGAGGCTCACACCGCCTTAATTCACGCAGATGGCAACACGCCGGATTTGACCGAGTTGATCCACGAAATGGCGCTGCGCACCAGCTCAGGCTATCTGTTTGGTGGGCTGTCTGCCAGCCGCTCGCAATCGGTGCAATTTGCCGTGGGTGGCAATGGCAACATTCGCGGGCAAGGAGCGGCCAGCGGGGTCTTCAGCGGTGGCCTGAGCGGCGTAGCGTTTGGTGAAGGTGTGGCAATGGTGTCGCGCGTCACGCAAGGTTGCCAGCCAGTCTCCAAAACTCGCATCGTCACCGGATGCGATGCCAATGTCGTCACCGAGCTAGACGGCCAGCCTGCGCTGGATGCGCTTTTGCTCGACTTGAACGTGTCGCTGGCGCAGCCCCAACAAGCCATAACTGCAGTGCGCGCTACACTGGTGGGCCTGGTCGAAAGTCAGGACATCGACGGCCAGCAGGGTGTAAATTTGCGCGGCAGTTTTGGCAGCGACGTGATCGTGCGCCACATCATCGGGCTAGACCCGGTGCGCCGGGGCATTGCCATTGCGAGTCCATTGGAAAACGGCATGCAGATGGCCTTTTGCCAGCGCAATGTGCAGGCCGCCCGGGCTGACTTGACCCGCATCTGCGCCGAAATCCGCGAAGAGCTGGAGCCGCAGGAGCTTACCCGCGAA
>JANOTE010000342.1:0-1920 GCA_031416195.1 Rhodoferax sp. | reverse complement strand
AAGCTCAAGGGCTTTGTGCTCACAAAATAATAAATTCGGAGAATGAACATGGCTATCGTAGAAGTGAAAGTACCGCAGTTGTCAGAGTCCGTGGCAGAGGCCACCTTGTTGCAGTGGAAGAAAAAAGTCGGCGATGCAGTCGCGATTGACGAAATCTTGATTTAGGTGGAAACCGACAAAGTCGTGCTGGAGGTGCCTGCACCTTCGGCTGGTGTGTTGGCAGAGATCGTGATGGGCGATGGCTCCACGGTGTTGGCTGAGCAATTGATCGCACGAATCGACACCGAGGGCAAGGCGGGTGCCGCTACGCCAGTTGCTGCCGCTACCGTTGCCAACGCTCCTGTAGCAGTGGCTACTGCGGCAACCAGCACCAGAATGGCCGGTGTCGCGATGCCAGCCGCTGCCAAATTGATGGCAGACAACCAGCTTGCTGCAGGCTCAGTCGCGGGGACAGGCAAAGATGGCCGTGTCACCAAAGGCGACGTTCTGGCTGCCGTTGCGGCACCTGCTGCGGCCCCGGTCAAGGCGGCATCCGCAATATCCGTACCTGTAACAGCAGCACTGCCCCAAGTCGCCGCAAAAGCACCATCCCTGGGCCAACGTCCTGAGCAGCGCGTGCCCATGAGCCGCCTGCGTGCCCGGGTCGCCGAGCGCCTGCTGCAATCGCAATCGACCAACGCGATCTTGACCACATTCAACGAAGTCAACATGGCCCCGGTGATTGAAATGCGCAAGCGTTTTCAGGAGAAGTTTGAGAAGGAGCATGGCGTCAAAATCGGCTTCATGAGCTTCTTCGTCAAAGCAGCGGTTCATGCTTTGAAGAAATACCCCGTCATCAATGCTTCAGTCGATGGCACGGATATCGTCTACCACGGCTATTTCGACATCGGCATTGCCGTAGGCTCACCGCGCGGCCTGGTCGTGCCAATTTTGCGCAACGCCGATCAAATGAGCTTTGCCGACATCGAAAAGAAAATTGCCGAATACGGTACCAAAGCACGCGACGGCAAGCTCGGCATTGAAGAGATGACCGGCGGCACCTTCTCCATAAGCAATGGAGGCGTGTTCGGCTCGATGCTCTCCACCCCGATCATCAACCCACCTCAAAGCGCCATCCTGGGCGTACACGCCACCAAAGACCGTGCCGTCGTCGAAAACGGCTTGGTCGTCGTGCGCCCCATGAACTACCTGGCCATGAGCTACGACCACCGCATCATCGACGGCCGAGAAGCGGTGCTGGGCCTGGTGGCGATGAAAGAAGCGCTGGAAGATCCGGCGCGGTTGTTGTTTGATATTTGAGGCGCTTTTCAAATGTCAAAACAATTCGACGTCATCGTCATCGGCGCAGGCCCTGGTGGCTACATTGCCGCTATCCGCGCGGCGCAACTAGGCTTTAGTGTGGCTTGTGTGGACGAGTGGAAAAACGCCAAGGGCGGGCCGGCTCCTGGTGGCACTTGCACCAATGTCGGGTGCATTCCATCCAAGGCGCTGCTGCAAAGTTCAGAGCATTTTGAGCACGCGGGGCATCACTTTGCGGATCATGGAATCGGGTTGAAAGATCTGACGATTGACGTTGCAAAAATGCTGGGCCGCAAAGACACGGTGGTGAAGCAAAACAACGACGGCATTTTGTACTTGTTCAAAAAGAACAAGATCACGTTCCTTCATGGCCGTGGTTCGTTTGCGGCGGCTAAAGATGGTCTGTATGACATCAAGGTGGCCGGTACTTCGGAAGAGCTGATCTCCGGCAAGCACATCATCGTGGCCACGGGTTCGACCGCGCGGGCTTTGCCGGGTGCGCCTTTTGATGAGATCAATATCCTCTCAAACGATGGTGCGCTGAACATTGGCGCCGTGCCGAAGAAGCTCGGATTGATCGGCGCGGGCGTGATTGGCCTGGAGATGGGCTCGGTCTGGCGG
>JANOTE010000341.1:0-1846 GCA_031416195.1 Rhodoferax sp. | reverse complement strand
GCTGGTGGGCGCGGCGCGATACCTGGCCGAAACGCGCAACTTTGACGGTACGGCCATTCTGATCTTCCAGCCCGGTGAAGAAGGCTATGCCGGTGCCCGCGCCATGATGCAGGACGGCCTGTTTGAGCGCTTCCCGTGCGAGCAGGTCTATGCGATCCACAACTCGCCCGAAACCGCTATGGGCATCATCGGCATCACGCCCGGCCCGATGCAGGCGGCGGTGGATCGCATCGAGATCGTGGTGACCGGCAAAGGCGGACACGGCGCACGGCCCCAGAACTGCATTGATCCAGTGCTGGTGGCAGCGCACATCATCACCGCCGCGCAAAGCATTGCCTCGCGCAATGTCGCGGCGATTGACCAAGTGGTGCTGTCGATCTGTTCGGTGCAGGGTGGCAACCCCGCAGCGATGAGTGTGATCCCCGGCCAAGTGACGCTGGTGGGCACGGTGCGCACTTACCATGCAGACATTCAAGACGTGGTGGAGGCGCGCCTGCGTGCCTTGTGCGAATCGATTGCCGCAGGCTTCGGTGCCAGCGCCCATCTGGTTTACGAGCGCGTTTATCCGGCCACTGTCAACACCTTGCCCGAGGCTGAGTTTGCATCCAACGTCGCTGCGAGCCTGGTAGGCGAGGCGCGCGTAATGCGCAATATGCCGCCGAGCATGGGCGGGGAAGACTTCTCATTCATGCTGCAAGCCAAGCCGGGGGCCTACATGCGGCTGGGCCAAGGCGGGCGTGATGGCTGCTACTTGCACAACAGCCGCTATGACTTTAACGACGACATTCTGCCGTTAGGCTCGGCGCTGCACGCCAGCTTGGTGGAGCAGGCGATGCCGCTGGCAACAGTGGAATGATTTAGATTTTTAAATGGAGCACCTCATGATTCTCAAGAAGAACACCCTGGCATCGCTGATCGCGGTGGCGTTCACGGCAACCACCTTCTGCGCTTCGGCGGCGACGCTGCGCATTGCCAATCAAGGCGACGCGCTGTCGCTGGATCCGCACTCGCTGAACGAATCGCTTCAGCTCACCGTGCTTAACAACATCTACGAACCTTTGGTGACGCGTGATGCTGACTACAAATTGAAGGGCGCACTGGCCACCGACTGGAAGCAGACCGAGCCTACGGTATGGCGCTTCAACCTGCGCAAGGGCGTGAAGTTTCATGATGGCACACCGTTCACGGCGGATGACGTGATCTTCAACGTTGAGCGCGCCAAAGATGCTGGCTCTGACATGAAAACCTACGTCGGCCAGATCAAGGAGACCCGCAAGATCGACGCACACACGGTGGAGTTTGTCACCACCACGCCGTTTCCAATTCTTCCCGAGCTCTTCACCGGCTGGTTGATGATGAGCAAGAAATGGTGCGAAGACAATCAGGCGAC
This sequence comes from Rhodoferax sp., assembly GCA_031416195.1. Classification (GTDB taxonomy): domain Bacteria; phylum Pseudomonadota; class Gammaproteobacteria; order Burkholderiales; family Burkholderiaceae_C; genus JANYCG01. The sequence goes on along the minus strand of JANOTE010000341.1, from coordinate 456 downwards.
CAAGCCGGTAGACCGTCGCAAAGGCATCGAAAACGCCGCCTCGTTCCGCGCCAATGGCACCGGCCCCTACCGCGCACGTGAGCGCCAACCGAACGTACGCACCACGTTCTCGGCCAACGGCAACTATTGGGGCAAGACTGAAGGCAACGTGGACGAAGTAATCTTCACGCCGATTGGCAATGACTCGACCCGAGTGGCGGCTTTGCTCTCGGGCGAGATTGACGTGATTGAGCCGGTGCCGGTGCAGGACATTGCCCGCATCAAGAGCAGCGCCAACCTCAAAGTGCTGCAAGGCCCTGAACTGCGCGTGATCTTTTTGGGCATGGACCAAAAGCGCGACGAGCTTTTGTTCTCCAACGTCAAAGGCAAAAACCCGTTCAAGGACAAACGCGTGCGTCAAGCTTTTTACCAAGCGATTGACGAAGACACCATCATCAAAACCGTGATGCGTGGTGC
>JANOTE010000340.1:0-2724 GCA_031416195.1 Rhodoferax sp. | reverse complement strand
GTGACGGCGCTGATCGACAACAGCCTGAATCTCACCGCCGTGGGCCAGGGCCAAAACTCGCTAGCGCGCGCGCCGGACGCAAAGCAGGCGCAGTTCAGGCAAATTTACCAACGCCTCGCCCGTGCGCCACAGTCCAGCCAGATCGCGATGATCGACCAGGTAGCGCATCAGTTCGTGATGGTGCAGGTGCGCGCGCCTACCACCATTGGCTGGGTCTTGATGGGCTTTCCCGTTGGCCAGAGCCTGCTCGAAGAGATGCGCACGCTGTCTGAAATGCATGTTGCGCTGATTTCGACCCACGCAAACGCGGCCCCTACGGTGTTAATGAGCACCCTGCCCGCCCACGCCACGCACATCCTGAAGGAAACACGCAGCCCTGTCGCCGAGCTGGTCGTGGGCTCAGACACGCTGGTGGCGCGCGATGTCAAGCTGGAAGCGGGGCCGGACGACCTGCACACCCTGCTGCTGCGCTCCTTTGACGAAGTGGTGGCCCCATTTCGGCGCGCACAATTTGCGCTGGCCTGGATCACGGCGCTGGGTGTCATTCTGTTTGGCATTGGCAGCGTTTTTCTGGCGCGCAAGGTCACCACGCCGTTGCGCTCCCTCGTCAGCGCGACCGTAAAATTGGGCAAGGGCGACTACACCACGCCGATGGAGCACCAACATCGAAGCGACGAAATTGGCGGCTTGGCCAAGGCCTTTGACCAGATGCGCGTTAGCATTGGCGCGCAGCAAAGTGAGATTCGTCGCCTGGCGTATTGGGATCAACTGACCGGCCTGCCGAACCGGGCGCGCTTTCGCGAGGCCGCACGGGAGGCGATTGATCGAGCCGGCACGTCACCCGGTCAGGTGTCGGCTCAACTGTCGATTGTGGTGCTCAATCTGGATCGCTTCAAGCATGTCAACGACGCGTTGGGCTACACCTTTGGTGACAGTGTGCTGCAGGCGGTAGCCAAGCGCTTGGCGCTTCATGAAATCGGGCCGAACGACCTGCTGGCCCGTCTGGGTGGCAATGAGTTTGCGCTGCTATTGAACCAGACCGACAGTGCGGCTGCCTACCAATTTGCCCAGCGCGTGGCCCGCGCGTTTGAAGAGCCGCTGGTCTTTGCCGATCAGAATATCGACTTGAGCGCTGGCATCGGTATTGCCTGCTGGCCCGAGCACGCGGCGGATGCGGACACGCTGTTGGGCTTGGCTGAAGTGGCGATGTATGCAGCAAAAGCCAACGCGACGGGGGTGCAGGTTTATCAGCCGTCACTCGATTCCTCCAGCACGCAGTCGCTGTCATTGCTGACCGAGTTGCGCCACGCGGTGGAGCACAACGAGCTGCGGCTTTATTTGCAACCCAAGATCGAGCTGAACCTGTCTGCGGCAACTTCCGTGGAAGCCTTGGTGCGCTGGCAGCACCCTGCGCGCGGTCTGATTCCGCCGTTTGAATTCATCCCGTTTGCCGAGCAGACCGGCTTTGTGCGGCAGTTGACGCTGTGGATTTTCAACGAAGCGGCCCGCGTCTGGCCCGAGCTGCAAAAGGTCGATCAAGCCTGCCAGGTGGCCGTCAATCTGTCCACCCGCGATTTGATGGATTCCGCCTTGCCCGGCAACCTACAGGCTATCCTGACCAAACACAATGTACCCGCAAGCGGCTTTTGCCTGGAGATTACTGAAAGCGCCATCATGGACGACCCGCAGCGCGCCGAGGCTACGCTGAACCGCCTGAACGAATGCGGCTTCAAGCTGTCGATTGACGACTTTGGCACGGGCTACTCGTCACTGGCCTACCTGAAGCGTCTGCCCGTCGATCAGCTCAAAATCGACAAGTCGTTTGTGATGGCGATGGAAAAAGTCAATGGCGATGCGGTGATCGTGCGCTCCACCATTGACCTGGCCCATAACCTGAGCCTGACCGTAGTGGCCGAGGGTGTGGAAAACGCGGTGGTCTACAACCTGCTCAAAAAGCTTGGCTGCGACCAGGCGCAGGGCTACCTGATCAGCAAGCCCATGCCTGCCGCCGAATACGTGGCCTGGCGCGAGCGCTGGAACCACCAGCTCGACACCAATCGGCGCGAATCGGGTTTATCTATTCCCATCCCCCTGTATTGACCGCTGTATTAAAAGCCTAGGCGCAGCGCAGCCGTCAAGCTGCGTTCAAGGCGGTTCGTGGGCAGTCCTAACGCCCCGCGCGCTGGTCGGTCGCTGTCTACCACCAATGCCTCTGAAACCAGCGAGAGCGACGGGCTGATCCGCCGCCCAAACTCGGAGTTGACATCGGTGCGGATCACATCCTCAGGGCGTGCACCGGTGTTGAACTGGTCAACGCGAACAGCGACGGTTCCTGGGCCGAATGGATGGGTGGCCAGCGAAGTCGCCGTCCACACGCAGCACCGCCTGACTCAGTGTGAATGTACTTGAGCCTCGGTCAAAACGAGTCTTGTCCAACCCTGCACCCACCCAGCTTCGCTCGCTATCAGTGGCAAGCAGACGCAGATCAAGCAGGCCTCGAATCTGCACAGCGCAAGCCGAATTTACCCACACCAGCAGCGCAGCGCGCGCGAAATCACGAGGGCAGAAAAATTGAAAAAGCAGTGATTTACCCTGGAGTGCACACGGCGAAAGAGGTCGAAAAAAGAATTGAGTTGTGAATTATTGAAGCTTTCTGAATCTATTTGAAAAGTATTTTCGTATTGAGGTGCGGCAGCAGCTTCAAGCCGTGTTTGGGCTGTTGCT
>JANOTE010000339.1:0-1516 GCA_031416195.1 Rhodoferax sp. | reverse complement strand
AACACAACAATCAAATTGGAGGGTGGTTGGGGGGGCGGGTGGACTTGTGGGCAAGTCGCGTGAGCGGCTGGTCCACATGTCCACGGGGCGGATTTGAAGTGACGAAGTCGAGGGTTGCATGGGCGTTGACGTCGAGGTGTTGTTTACGAGCGCATTGGGTCTGGTAGCGCCATGGGAAGTGGACAAGGTTGAGCTCGATACCGCGCGGCGACGCATTGACTTCGAGGTGCGCTGCTCGGCCAAGACGCTGGCTTGCCCGCAGTGCGGCGCGGCCAACCAACGCATCCACGATCGACTGGGCCGCTCGTGGCGGCACCTGGATTTCTTTCAGTTCGAGGCATGGTTGCACGCCGATGTGCCGCGCGTGGTTTGTGCCGGCTGCGGCAAGACCACCCAAGTCGGCGTGCCGTGGGCGCGCGAGGGCTCGGGCTTCACCGCGCTGTTTGAAGCGCTGGCGCTGGCACTGTGTCGGGATCTGCCAGTCAAACAGGCCGCGGCGCTGCTGCGCTGCGGTGACAAGCAGTTGTGGCTGCGCATCGAGCACTATGTCGAGCAGGCTCGCCTGCTCGATGACATGAGCCCCGTGGAGATCGTTGGCATCGACGACACCAGCCTGCACAAAGGGCAGAGCTACATCACGGTCGTGCACGACCTCGACGAAAAGCGGCTGCTGTTCGCTTGCCCAGGGCGCGACCATCAGGCGGTGATCGACTTCGCCGACGACCTGAAGGCCCACGGCGGGGATCCTGAGGCAGTGCGGCATGTGTGTCAGGACATGAGCGCGGCCTATGCCAAGGGCGTGGGCATGGCACTGCCCAATGCCGTCATCAGCTACGACCGTTTCCACGTCGTGGCGATGGCCGTTGATGCGATGGACAAAGTGCGCCAGGCCGAGATGCGCGAGGAACCGCAGGCGGTGGCCGAAGCTCTGGGCACGACCGATCGCAAGATCATCAAGGGCTTGATGTGGGGCATGCGCAAGAACCCCAGCGGCTGGTCGGTCAAGCAGGCGAATGCGATGCATTGGCTGAGGCATTCGGGCCTGAAGAGCGCGCGGGCGTGGCGATTGAAGATGGCGCTGCGCGAGGTCTATGCGCGGGCAGCGGCCAGCAACGACGCGCAGCTTGCCCGGACAGAATTGAACGCCTGGTTGAGTTGGGCCAGACGCAGTCGGCTTGAGCCGTTCAAGAAGCTGGCCAAAACGATTGCCGCGCGCGCCGACGCCGTGGTGCGGGGAATGATCGACAACCGATCCAATGCCTTCGTCGAGGCCATGAACGGCTTGCTACAGCAGGCCAAGCGCGCCGCCAGGGGCTTCCGCACGGCATCGTGCTTCATCGCCATCGCCTACTTGCGCATGTCCAAGCTCAAGCACCTGCCTGCTCATCCGTTCGCTCCCGCCCACGCTAAATGAGATCGTCGCGTTCCACACGAAACGGCATGGAGCCGTCGGAAAGTGGTTCAGGATTTTTCTCAAATTTCGGGTGATTGGATTGGTAGCTTTTTATCATGTGGC
>JANOTE010000338.1:0-3666 GCA_031416195.1 Rhodoferax sp. | reverse complement strand
CGGGCGGCTTCGGCCTCGTCCGGGCCACCGATTTCGCCGATCATGATGACGGCGTCGGTATCGGGATCGTCATTGAACATGCGCATGATGTCGATGTGCTTCAAGCCATTGATCGGGTCGCCGCCAATGCCGACCGCGCTGGACTGGCCCAGGCCAATCTCAGTCAACTGGCCAACCGCCTCGTACGTGAGCGTGCCGGAGCGGCTGACCACACCAATGCGGCCCTTGCGGTGGATGTGGCCGGGCATGATGCCAATCTTGATCTCATCCGGCGTGATCAAGCCAGGGCAATTGGGGCCGAGCAGCAGCGTCTTTTTGCCACCAGCAGCCTCCTTCGCCCGCATTTTGTTGCGCACTTCCAGCATGTCGCGCACGGGGATGCCTTCGGTGATGCAGATCGCCAAATCCAGGTTGGCTTCAACGGCTTCCCAGATCGCAGCTGCCGCGCCTGCGGGTGGGACGTAAATGACGCTGACCGTCGCACCCGTTTGGATGGCCGCTTCTTTGACTGAGCCAAAAATCGGGATGTCAAAAATCTTCTCGCCCGCTTTTTTCGGGTTCACACCCGCGACGAAACAGTTTTTGCCGTTGGCGTATTCCTGGCATTTTTCAGTGTGGAACTGGCCGGTCTTGCCGGTGATGCCTTGGGTGATGACGCGGGTGTTTTTGTTGATCAGGATGGACATGGTGGATTAACCTTTCAATGCGGCTACAACTTTTTGAGCCGCGTCGGCCATGCTGTCGGCGCTGATGATCGGCAGGCCGCTCTCGGCCAGCATTTTCTTGCCCAGCTCTTCGTTGGTGCCCTTCATTCGCACGACCAGCGGTACGCTGAGATTGGTGGCTTTGCAAGCGGTGATCACGCCGGTAGCGATGGTGTCGCACTTCATGATGCCGCCGAAAATATTGACCAAAATGGCCTTGACCTTCTTGTTTTTCAGCATGATCTTGAAGGCCTCGGTCACCTTCTCAGGTGTCGCCCCACCGCCCACGTCCAGAAAGTTGGCCGGCTCCGCGCCGAAGAGCTTGATGGTGTCCATTGTCGCCATCGCCAGGCCCGCGCCGTTGACCAGGCAGCCGATGTTGCCGTCCAGGCTGATATAGGCGAGGTCAAACTTGCTGGCCTCTACTTCGGCCGGGTCTTCTTCATCCAAGTCGCGATAGGCCACAATTTCGGGGTGGCGAAACAACGCGTTGGCATCGAAATTGAACTTCGCGTCCAGCGCCTTGATGTTTCCCGGCTTGCCATCGACGGAACCTTCCAAAATCAGCGGATTGATCTCGACCAGCGACGCATCCGTGTCCATGTAGGTTTTGTAGAGCTTTTGCAGCACGTCCACGCACTGCGCGGTGGATGCCGCTGGCACACCAATCGCGTCAGACAGTTTTTTGCCCTGCGCATCGGTCAAACCCAGTGCCGGGTCGACAATTTCGGTGATGATTTTCTCGGGCGTGTCATGCGCCACGCCCTCTATGTCCATGCCGCCTTCACTGGAGACGATGAACGCCACACGCTGCGAGGCGCGATCCGTCACCGCAGAGACGTAGTACTCTTTCTTGATGTCCGCACCGTCCTCGATCAGCAAGCGGCGAACTTTTTGGCCCAACGGCCCGGTCTGGTGGGTGACCAGTTGCATGCCCAAAATTTCACCTGCGAGCTTGCGCACATCGTCAATTGAGCGCGCTAGCTTCACGCCGCCGCCCTTGCCACGGCCACCGGCGTGGATCTGCGCCTTGACCACCCAAATCGGCCCGCCGAGCTTTTGGGCCGCTTCCACCGCCTCTTGCACGGTGAACGCGGGGATGCCGCGAGGCGTGGCGATGCCAAACTGGCGCAAGATTTCCTTGCCTTGGTATTCGTGAATCTTCATGAGGGCTCTCTCGGGCGTAAAAAAGAATGATCAATGCATCAATTCGATGCGAAATTGTGCTCGATGACTACATCCCAAGAATGTATCATGCTGCGACGCACCATTACAGAAACGCACACCATGCCCAAAATTTTCATCGATGGCGAAGCTGGCACCACGGGCCTGCAAATTCGCGAGCGCCTGCAAGCCCTGCCTGCGGTGAAAGTGATCAGCATCGCGCCCGAGTTGCGCAAGGATGCCAACGCCAAGCGTGCGCTGATGGCGCAGGCCGATCTGGTGGTGCTGTGCCTGCATGACGATGCCGCGATTGAATCTGTCGCGATGATTGATGACATTGCCAAATCGACCGGTAAACCCGGCCCCAAGATCATCGATGCCTCCACCGCGCACCGCACCGCGCCGGGCTGGGTGTTTGGCTTTCCCGAGTTAACAGCAGAGCACGCCCAAGCGGTGAAGAACGCCCAGCGCGTGGGCAACCCCGGCTGCTACGCCACGGGTGCCATCGCGTTGATTCGCCCACTGGTGGATGCCGGCCTGATCCCGCGCGACCATGCGCTCACGCTGCCTTCCATTAGCGGCTACAGCGGCGGCGGGCGCAGCATGATTGAGGCCTACGAGAAAGGCCAAGCCCCGGCATTTGAGGTCTACGCCTTGGGTCTGAAACACAAGCACCTGCCCGAGATCATGAAGTACACCGGCATGACGCGCCGCCCCGTGTTCATTCCCAGCGTCGGCAACTTCGCGCAAGGCATGCTGGTGCAATTACCACTTGATCTGGACACGCTGCCCGGCAAACCCAGCGCCCAGGATTTGCACAACGCGCTGGCCAAGCGCTACGCAGGCAGCGAGTGGGTCAGCGTAGTGCCCATCGGCGCAGACACCAAAATCGACCCGCTGGGCCTGTCCAACACCAACAAAATGGAGCTGCGGGTGTTCAGCAACAGCGACGCAAACGATGGTTTTCGCCACGCCGTGCTGATCGCCAAGCTGGACAACCTAGGCAAGGGTGCCAGTGGCGCAGCGGTGCAGAATTTGAAGCTAATGTTGGGGTTGTAGGGTTTTGCTGCCTTTTATGGCCAACGCCTGCTCATAAAGCAGATTGCGGCCCACGCCCGTGATCTCAACAGCCAGCTTCACCGCCGTTTTCAGCGGCAACTCGGCCAGCAGAAGTTTGAGGACGTGCGCCTCCTGCCCGACCTGCGGCGCCATTTTTGCGGGATGAACCACCAGTACGAACTCACCGCGCAGGCGGTTGGGCTGCTGGGCCAGCCAGGCGGTTAAATCGCTTGCAGGAACAGTTGCGATCTCCTCAAACTGCTTGGTCAACTCGCGCGCGACTGTCACGGGGCGTGTACCCAAAGTGCCGAGGGCCGTGGCTAAAGCTTCAATGCGGTGCGGGGCCTCCATCAGCACAACGCTGCGCGGCTCGGCGGCGAGCGCTTGAACGGCCTGCGTGCGCTCTTGCGATTTGGACGGCAAGAATCCGGCGAATACGAAGCCTGTGGCCAGCTCACCGTCGCTGCTGGCATGGCTCACGATGCCCGCCGCACTCATCGCTGTGGTCACGCTGCTGGCACCCGGCAGCGGCACGACGCGGATTGCCTGCGCACGCACCGCCGCCACCAGACGCGCACCGGGGTCGCTGATGGCGGGGGTGCCCGCGTCGCTCACATACGCCACGCGCTGGCCTTGGCGCAGGCGATCCATCACGGCAACTGCGGCCTCGGCCTCGTTGTGCTGATGCACGGCCAGCAGTTGGGCGGATGTTTTGTCGATGCCGTAGGCTTTCAAAAGC
>JANOTE010000337.1:0-3160 GCA_031416195.1 Rhodoferax sp. | reverse complement strand
GGCGCGCTGCCGGCTTTATAGACAACGTACACCGGCACGCCGTTGCGGCCGAGCTGTTGCAGGGCGGCGGTGATGGCGGGGTCACGGCGGGTCCAGTCGGCGCGCAGCAAGGCGACGTTTTTGGCATCGAGATCGGCCAGTACGCCTTTGTGCGACAACGTGGTGTTCTTGTTGTACTGGCAGGTCACGCACCAGGCGGCGGTGAAATCGACAAACACCGGCTGACCGGTTGACAGAATTTGCTCGACGCGGCCCGGCTGCCAGGCTTGCCAGCGGTCACCCGGAGCAGCCACGGATGCCACTTCCAGCGGCTTCAAGATATTCGGCCCGATGGTGGCTGTAGCTGTTGCCAGCAGTGCGACCGAAAAAATGCCAATCGCCGTGCGGCTGCGGCCTGTCAAGGTGAAGGCCCAGATCACCATGCTCAAAGCCACTAGCAGCGCCAGCAGTGCCCCCGCGCCGTCGATGCCGCTTTGCTGGCCCAACACCCACACCAGCCAGACGACGGTGGCAAACATGGGGAAGGCCATCACGCGCCTGAATGTGTCCATCCACGCGCCGGGGCGGGGCATCGCGCGCGCCACGGCGGGGATCCAACTGGCTGCGAGATACGGCACGGCCATGCCCACGCCAATCGCGCCAAACACCAACAGCGCCTCCATAACCGGCAAACCCACCGCCAGCCCGAGCGATGCGCCCATGAACGGGGCGGTACACGGCGATGCAATCGCCACCGCTAAAACGCCGGACAGAAACGCATTCACCGTCGGGTGTTTCGCCTGTTTGGACGCGATGCCGGACGGCACAAAAGAGCCGAATTCAAACACCCCCGCCAGATTCAAACCCAGCACCGTGAACAGCACCGCCAGCGACGCTACCACGGCGGGCGACTGCAGTTGAAAGCCCCAGCCGAGTTGCTCACCGCCCGCGCGCAGGGCCAGCATCAGGGCACCCAACGCCAAGAACGACACAATCACGCCAGCGGTGTAGGCCAAGCCGCTGATCTTGTGGGCACGGCGATCATCGGCATGTTGCGCGAAGCTCATCACCTTGATCGCCAGCACGGGGAACACGCAGGGCATCAGGTTCAAGATCAGGCCGCCGATCAGGGCCCCCAAGATCGCTGCCAAAAGCGTGATGGGCGGCCCAGCGGGTGTACTGCTGGCGGCGTTGGCTTTGAGCGCCGTCTCCAGTGCGGGCGACATTTGCGCCACGGCGGCAAGCTTGGGCCATTCACCCGTCACCTTGATCTCGGTGCGGTAACTTTGGCGCACACCGTCCACGTCGGCGGCCAACACGATGGGCATCATCAACGGACTGTTGCTGCGCTGGGCTGACAGCGGCACGCGGGCGTTCCACACCGCGCCGTTCCAGCTTTGCGTCCAGGCGGCGGCGGTCTCGATCACCTCTATCGACTCGGGGTAAAACTCCAGCGTTTTGCCGCGCAGCGCGACCGGCAGGTTGTGTACCGCCAGCGCAATCGACGCGCCATCAATCGCCAGGCTGCTGGACATCGAGACACCTGCCACGGCGGGCAAGACCGGCTTGGGTGCCTGCGCGAAGGCGGCGTTGAACTGCGAACTGTTGATCGCCGTGGAGCCCTTCACCGGCAGCTTCAGCGCAAACTCGCCTTCTTCAGGGATGCACTCCTTGCGGCACACCAGCCAGGTGGCCTTGAGCTTGATGTCGATGTCGCTGTTGAGAAGCGAGGGTTTGAATTCAGGGCTGATGGTCAACGGCACGGGCAGCAGCACAGTGCCCTCGTAGCCGTAGTTGGCCAGATTGCCAATGCGAATTTTGTGGGGTGTGGGCCAGGCGATTTCGCCCGCCGTTACGCCAGCAGGCAGCGTCCAGTTCAGCACCGTAGGCAAGCCGGAATCGCCCGCGTTTTTCCAATACGTGTGCCACTCAGGCTTGTGCGTGAGTTGCAGGCCTACCCAAACCGTTTTGCCGGGGTCTGCTCCATCCGGCGCATGCGCCATCAGCTCGGCTTGAACTTGCTCAGTTTTAACCGTGGATGACGAGGCGGATTTGGGATTGAACTGAGCCTGTGCCGCAGTCGGCGAGACAGCGCAAAGAGCCAAACCAAGTGCGGCAGCTAAATTGGAAAATCGAAGGAAAAGCGACATGGATAAATTGCGGTGGCCGGGGCACGTAAGACTGCCTGCGAGCGAGGAAAGTTCCTGTCGGCAGCAGCCTGCCGATGTTTGCGTAAGCGTGCCCAGGGGTGCCTAAGCCTGATTGTCGTTCGCCACAAATTCCAGCTTGACCTCGCCATAAACCGCCTGCGCCACTTTCACCAGCGATTGAACCGACAAATTCACACTGCCGCTGAACAGCCGCGTGACGTAGGCGGGCGTGGTGCCCAGGCGCTGAGCCAGGTCAGCATTGCTCATGTTCAAGTCGAGCATGCGCAGATTGGCCTGCAGCAGGAATGACACAGCCACATGCTCGGCTTGGCCCTCGGGCAGGGTGGACAGGCGCAAGGCCAGGGCGTTGATGGATTTTGTGCTCATGGAGTGATCTCCTGTGAAGATGAAGCGTTGAAATTTAACCGCAGAGTTAATTTTAATCGAAAATCAGAAAAAAGTTAACCTGAGGGTTAATTTACAGCCAACTTCGCCCAAAAATCGCCAAATTATGAACGAAATATGCCTCTAGCTCTCGAATAACCTGCACAACAAGCTATATTAAACATAGCGTTTGATAATTCATGCATGGCATCCGTTCAAAAACTTAGCGCAACCACCATCGTGCTGGCGACACTCAATGCCAAGTACATCCACGCCTCGCTCGGCCTGCGCTATCTGCTGGCCAATATGGGCGCGTTGAAGCCGCAAACCGCTTTGCGCGAGTTCACCATTGCGCGCAAGCCGCAGGACATCGCGGACGAGCTGCTGGCGCTGCATCCGCGCATCATCGGGTTTGGCGTTTACATCTGGAACGTGGCGCAAACCTGCGAGGTGGTGCGGCTGCTGAAGATCTCGCGGCCCGACATCAAAATCGTGCTGGGCGGCCCTGAGGTCAGCCATGAAGTGGATGGGCAAACCATCGTGCAGCTTGCGGACCACGTCATCACTGGCTGGGGCGATGTGAGCTTTCCCAAGCTGTGCCAAGCGCTGCTGTACGGCCCGCAACCGCTGATGAAAATCATCGCGGG
>JANOTE010000336.1:0-2237 GCA_031416195.1 Rhodoferax sp. | reverse complement strand
GATCTGCGACGACAGCATGGCAGTCAGCCTGCGCAGCTTGCAGGTGAACTGCCCCGAATTGAGCACCATGTTGCGCGCGGTTTTGTCGATGGCCGAGATCAGCGCATCAAGCCTGGCGCAGTCCGATCAGTTCACCCTGGTTGACACCTTGGTCAGCGAGGCCGCTGTGCTGATCTACACCAGCGGCACCACCGGCCCACCCAAAGGCGCGTTGATCCCACACCGCGCCTTGATTGGCAATTTGACCGGCTTTGTGTGCAGCCAAAACTGGTTCGGTTTTGAGGGCCTCGCGAACGAGTCGCCGAATGCCCAATCCAGTGCCCAATCCGATGCGGTCTTCTGGTCACCCGCCGATTGGGCGTGGACGGGCGGCTTGATGGACGCACTCTTGCCCACGCTCTACTTTGGCCGCCCCATCGTCGCGTTCAATGGCCGCTTCAGCCCCGAGCTGGCGCTGGCGTTGATGCGGGACTGCGGTGTGACGCACACCTTCCTGTTCCCCACCGCGCTCAAAGCGATGATGAAGGCGTTTCCGGGCAGCAATGCTTCAACCGTGCGCCAGCAGTTCAAACTCAAGCTGCAAGCCATCATGAGCGCGGGCGAGGCCGTGGGCGATGCGGTGTTTGACTATTGCGAAAGCCAACTCGGAATCAAAGTCAACGAAATGTTCGGCCAGACAGAAATCAACTACATCGTCGGCAATTGTGTTGCGCAGTGGCCGCCCAAGCCCGGTAGCATGGGCAAGGGCTACCCCGGCCATCGCGTCATGGTGATCGACGACGCGGGCCACGAATGCGCGGTGGGCGTGCCGGGCGACGTGGCGGTGAATCGCTTTGATGCACATGGCCACCCTGACCCGGTCTTCTTTTTGGGCTACTGGAAGAATGAAGCCGCAACGCAAGCCAAGTTCACCGGTGATTGGTGCCGTACCGGCGACTTGGCCACGCGCGATGCGGATGGCTACCTTTGGTACCAGGGCCGTGCGGACGATGTCTTCAAAGCCGCAGGCTACCGCATCGGACCGGGCGAAGTCGAGAACTGTCTGGTCAAACACCCGGCGGTTGCCAATGCCGCCGTCGTGCCCAAGCCGGATGCGGCGCGTGGCGCGGTGGTCAAGGCTTATGTGGTGCTCTCACCCGAATTTATAGCTGCCCGTGCGCTTTTGAATGGGGTGAATGATCAATTTGATCAAAATCTGATCGCACAGCTTCAAGCTCACGTCAAAGGCAAGCTGGCTCCGTATGAGTACCCCAAGGAGATCGAGTTTGTCCAGGCCCTGCCCATGACCACCACCGGCAAGGTACAACGCCGCGTGCTGCGGCTGCAAGAGGAAGAACGGGTGAGAATGGGCACGGGTTTAGCGGGCAGGTGACATCACGGCAAGAAAAGGGCAATGCATGGCAAATCATCGATTTGGTTTTCTAAAAGCAGCAGGCTTGAGTTTGCTGGCAGCTACTTTGATCGGTGCCTGTGGTGGGGGTGGGGGTGGCACTGACGTGTTGCCCGCACCCGTGGCTCAGGGCGGCAGCGGCTACCCCAACGAACCTTTAAGTTGCAGTGTCGATGGCCAGCGCGCCTGGTTGCGCGACTACATGAATGACGAGTATTTCTGGTACGACAAACAGGGCGTGCCCAATGCAGCGGCCAAGACGATGGACGAGTACCTCGATTCGCTTTTGAACAAGCCGATTGACCGCTACAGCTTTGCCGAAAGTACCATCGCCTCCAATCAATTTTTTGTCGAAGGCACGCGCACCGGTTACGGCTATGCGCTGGGTTGGGCCGACGAAGCGCGAACGGTGCTCAAAGTGCGCTTGGTCGAGCCCTTGAGCCCGCTGGGCCTGGGCAAGCTGCTCTCGCGCGGCGACACCATCGTCAGTATTGACGGCTTCACGCCAGCGCAAATAATCAATGGTCAGCCCGGCCCTGTGGGTGCAGAGGGCGTACCGCGCTCGTTTGTGGTGGCCAATGACGCGGGCGTGCAACGCGCGTTCACGGTGAGCTCGGTCACCTTCAAGTTGAGTCCGGTGATCATCTCGCAGGTGTTTACGGCGGCCAATGGCGACAAAGTCGGTTACCTGTTTTATGAAGAGTTCATCAGCTCGGGCGAAGCGGCGCTGGGTGTTGCATTCGAGAGTTTTCGCGCCGCCGGCGTGAAGCATGTGATTCTTGATTTTCGCTACAACGGCGGCGGCAGCACCACGCAGGCGCGCAACATTGCGTCGATGGTGGGTGGC
>JANOTE010000335.1:0-8981 GCA_031416195.1 Rhodoferax sp. | reverse complement strand
CCCCAACATGATGGCGGGTATCTTGCTCTACGGTTTCGCAGCAGCGCTGTTGGGCGGCATTGACAACCCGTGGGGCGCGGTGATTGGCGGTCTGGTGGTCGGTGTGCTGGAAAACCTGCTGGGCGCGTATGTGATTGGCACCGAGCTGAAACTCACCGTCGCGCTGGTGCTGATTGTGGCCACCCTCACGCTCAAACCCGATGGCCTGTTTGGCAAGAAAGTGGTGACTCGCGTATGAACACAATGGGTTCAAACAAAGGCAAGTGGATCGGCCTGGCGCTGTTGGCCATCGGGCTCATCATCCTGCCCTTCCTGTTCAACAACTACCGCGTGTTTCAGTTCAATCTGGTGCTGGTCTACGCCATTGCGATCTTGGGGCTGAATATTTTGACCGGCTTCAACGGCCAGATTTCATTGGGCCATGGCGCGTTTTACGCGTTTGGCGCGTACACCGCCGCCATCATGATGGACAAAATGGGCGCACCCTACTGGGCCACGCTACCGGTGGCGGGTGTGGTGTGTTTTGTGTTTGGCTACTTGATGGGCTTCCCGGCACTGCGCCTGGCGGGGCACTATTTGGCGCTGGCAACGTTCGCATTGGCGCTGGCGGTGCCGCAGTTGCTCAAGTACAAAAGAATCGAAGGCTACACCGGCGGCGTGCAGGGCATTGTGCTGAACAAACCCGCCGCACCGTTTGAGTTCAGCCTGTTTGGCCAACCGTTAAGCCCGGATCGCTGGCTGTACTTCTTCTCGCTGGCGGTCACTGTGCTGATGTTCATCCTGGCGTACAACCTGCTGCATGGCCGCGTCGGCCGCGCGCTGATTGCCGTGCGCGACCACCCCATTGCCGCAACCGCCATGGGCATCAATCTGCCGGTTTTCAAGTCGATCACCTTTGGCGTGTCTGCCGCCTACTGCGGCGTGGCCGGTGCCATGGCCGCGGTGGTGGTGGCCTATGTGTCGCCCGACAGCTTCACCGTCAACCTGTCGATCTTTTTGCTGGTGGGCGTGGTGGTGGGTGGTCTGGCCTCGATCCCGGGTGCGATCTTTGGCGCGTTGTTCATTCAATACGTGCCCAACATTGCCGATGAAATTTCCAAGTCCGCGCCCGCCGCGATCTACGGTGTGCTGCTGATCGTCCTGATGTATTTAATGCCCACCGGCGTGATGGGTGGCTTGCAGCGGATGTGGATCAAGTTCAGGCCCAAGCCAGGTGCTTGAGCAGTACGCGGGGTTACGGGTAAGTACCAGCTTCAGCTTGGGCTGCAAAGTCGTTGAATCAACCTAAGTGCTTATTTTCTGTGTTGTGCTGTGTCATTTTTTTCATTCATTTTGAAGGAGAGCTGAAACCATGAAATTCCATTTATTGCCGCTAATAGTCGCCAGTGCCGCACTGATCGCCAGCAGCGCGATGGCGCAAAAGAAATACGATGTCGGCGCGGACGACAAAGAGATCAAGCTGGGGCACATCAACCCCTACTCGGGCCCCGCCTCAGCCTACAGTGCGATCGGCAAGTCAATTGGTGCCTACTTCGACAAAGTCAATGCCGAGGGCGGCATCAATGGCCGCAAGGTCAAGTTCATCTCGCTGGACGACGGTTACAACCCAGCCAAAACGGTTGAGCAGGCGCGCAAACTGGTCGAGCAGGAAGAAGTTCTGCTGATCTTCCAGGCCCTGGGTACACCGTCGAACTCGGCCATCCACAAGTACATGAACGACAAGAAAGTGCCGCAACTGTTCAATGCCACAGGCGCCACCAAGTGGGGCGATCCGAAAAACTTCCCCTGGACTATGGGCTACCAGCCGAGCTACCAGTCTGAATCCAAGGTGTTCGCTGCGCACCTGCTGGAGACCAAGCCCAACGCGAAAGTCGCCATTCTTTACCAGAACGACGACTACGGCAAAGACTACCTCAAGGGCTTTGAAGACGGCTTGGGCGACAAGGCCAAGACCATGATCGTCTCCAAGCTGACCTACGAGGTGACCGACCCTACCGTTGACAGCCAGATGGTGTCTTTAAAGGCCAGCGGGGCTGACACGTTCTTCAACATCACCACGCCGAAATTTGCGGCCCAAGCGATCAAGAAAGCGGCCGAGTTGGGCTGGAAGCCAACGCACTACTTGAACAGCGTATCAAGCTCGGTCGGCTCCGTGCTGACTCCGGCTGGCCTGGAAGCGTCTGTTGGCATCTTCACCGCGGGCTACATCAAAGACCCGACCGATCCGCAATTCCAGAAGGGCAAAGAGTGGGATGACTGGGTCGCCTACATGAAAAAGTACCACCCCACCGGCGCGATGAACGACAACTTCAACGTCTACGGCTACACAGTGGCGCAGTTGATGGTGCAAGTGCTCAAACAAGCAGGTGATGACCTGACCCGGGCCAACGTCATGAAGCAAGCCGCCAACCTGGATCTTGTGTTGCCGATGCTACTGCCCGGAGTGAATGTCAAGACCGGCCCGGACGATTTCTTCCCGATCGAGCGCGAGCAAATGCAGAAGTTCAATGGCAAGGGCTGGGAATTGTTTGGCAAGGTTTATGGACGGTAAAGCTGCGGTGTCAGCGCCTGTGTCAGCATCAGTGCCAGCGTCGTTGTCAAAATAGCAAGCCCTGAAAACGAACAAAGCTGTGATGGATCGCCTGGGCGATTCCTCACGGCTTTTTTTACAGCATTTCACTGGGATCATCCAATAATTAACCTTTGAGTTAATTATCATTCCGAAAACCTGAAAAATCTCGACTTTTAGGAAAAAAAAGCCTTCTAGCACCCGTAAAACGTGCGTAAAAAGCTATATTTTGCATAGCATTTTTGCACTCCGCAACCGTCATACCGCAGGCCAGTTGCCAAATCCAAGTTGGCCTGTGCCGACAGCCTTACGTGTGACATGCAGGCAATTAGGCATATACGAACGAAAAAGAAGGGTATTTGGGGAATGCGTGCAATCGCGCAAGCCTATGTGGGCACGGGTTACATTACAAACTATCGAATCGCCAAGCCCCTGAATGGCTCTGCGATCTCCTATCGCAATGGCTTGCAACAACGCCTCTGCCAAGAAAATCGACCATGAAATCCTGGATGAAATGGGCCATTGCCGCCCTTGCAATTGCGCTCTTGGCCGCTGGCATTGCGCGCGCGCTGGAGTCACGCAAAGCCAAGCAAGCGGCAGCCGCGCTGGCGGCGCAGCCTGCGCAATCGATCATTGAGCTGGCACCCAGCGATGTCGTCACCGTC
This sequence comes from Rhodoferax sp., assembly GCA_031416195.1. Lineage (GTDB taxonomy): Bacteria > Pseudomonadota > Gammaproteobacteria > Burkholderiales > Burkholderiaceae_C > JANYCG01. The sequence continues at coordinate 5,747 of JANOTE010000335.1, read as the reverse complement.
AAAACCGTCAAACTGTCGCAGGGGCTGGCGATCTCGGGTGCGCTCAAGGCGGTCAACTCCGCCATCATCAAGGCGCGTGTACCTGGTGAGCTGCAAGGGCTCACCGTGCGCGAGGGCGACCTGGTGAAAGCGGGCCAAGTGGTGGCGCGGGTGGACGCGACCGAGTACGCCTCGCGCGTGCGCCAGGCGCAAGAGCAGGCCGACTCGGCCCGAGCGCAAATTGACATTGCCCAGCGCCAGTTTGACAACAACCGCGCTCTGGTTCAGCAGGGCTTTATTTCGAAAACGGCACTGGACACCTCCAGCAGCAACCTGGTGGCCGCCCAAGCCAATCACAAAGCCGCGATGGCCAGCGTGGAGGTGGCGCGCAAGTCGGTTGAAGATACCGTCTTGCGCAGTCCTATTTCAGGCATCGTCTCGCAGCGTCTGGCGCAACCGGGTGAGCGCATTGGCGTGGATGCCCGTGTGCTGGAGGTGGTCGATTTGAGCCGCATCGAGTTGGAAGCCGCCCTCAGTGCGGCAGACTCCGTTGCCGTGAGCGTGGGCCAAGAAGCGCAGTTGCAAATAGAAGGTGCGAGCCGAACCCTGGCGGCACGCGTGGTGCGCATCAACCCCAGCGCGCAGGCCGGCAGCCGCAGCGTGCTGGTCTATCTCGCCATTGCCAACCCAGCCGGCTTGCGCCAAGGCCTGTTTGCGCAAGGGACGCTGGGCACCGCACAGAGTTCTGTGTTAGCGGTGCCGGTCAGCGCGGTGCGAACCGACAAGCCAAGCCCTTACGTTCAAAGCATAGAGGGCAACAAGGTGGTTCAGCGCACGGTTGAACTGGGGCCACGCGGTGACTCAGGCGGCGAGGCGATGGTGGGCGTCACCGGGGTGGCAGAAAACCTGGCAGTGATTCGCGGCTCGGTCGGTGCATTGCGGGCCGGCACGGCTGTGAAATTTACCGCTGCTGCGCCTATAGCGGCCGCATCCAAGTAAGCGGGAAGAACTATGTGGTTCACCCAAGTCAGTCTTAAAAACCCAGTGTTTGCGACCATGGTCATGCTGGCCCTGGTGGTGCTGGGGCTGTTCTCGTTCCAGCGCCTGCAGGTAGACCAATTCCCCAGCATAGACTTCCCCGTCGTCGTGGTGATCGCCGACTATCCCGGTGCCTCGCCCACGATTGTGGAGAGCGAAGTCTCCAAGAAGATCGAAGAAGGCGTGAACTCGATTGCCGGCATCAACGCGCTGACCTCGCGCAGCTACGAAGGCCAGTCGGTGGTGGTGATTGAGTTTGGGCTGCATATTGATGGGCGCAAGGCGGCCGAGGATGTGCGGGAGAAAGTGGCGTCGATCAAACCGCTGCTGCGCGCTGAAGTCAAAGAGCCGCGCGTGTTGCGGTTTGACCCGTCTGCACGTTCCATTTGGTCAGTCGCCGTACTTCCTGATTCCGCGTCGGGGGCCAAACCATTGAGCGCGATCGAGTTGACAAATTGGGCCGAGCAGACTTATAAAAAACGCCTGGAGAATGTGCGCGGCGTAGGCTCGGTCACCGTGGTGGGCGGCACCAAACGCGAGATCAACATCTACTTGAACCCGCAGGCATTGGAAGCCTTCGGCATCACGCCCGATCAAGTGGTGGCTGCCGTGCGCAATGAAAACCAAGACTTGCCCGTGGGGGCGATTCGCTCAGCCGAGCAGGAGCGCGTGATTCAAATCGAAGCGCGCATGCAGCGACCGGAAGACTTTGGCAAGATCATCGTGACGCGCAAGGCCGCTCAAGGAACCCAGAGCGCTCCCGTGCGGCTGGATCAAGTCGCTCGCGTGGTCGATGGCGCGCAGGAGGTCGAAAGCCTGGCGCTCTTCAACGGCCAGCGCACCTTGCTGCTGAACGTGCAAAAGTCGCAGGACGAGAACACCATCGCTGTGGTTGATGGCTTGCAGAAAGCCATGACCGAGATGCAAAAGAACCTGCCTCCTGGCGTGCGGCTAGAGCAGATCACCGACGGCTCGCGCCAGATTCGCACCTCGGTCAACAACGTGCGCCGCACCTTGATTGAAGGCGCTTTGCTCACCGTACTGATTGTCTTTTTGTTCCTGAACTCATGGCGCTCGACTGTCATCACCGGCTTGACGCTGCCTATCGCCATCATTGGCACGTTTTTGTTCATGAACCTGTTTGGCTTCACCATCAACATGATCACGCTGATGGCGCTGAGCCTGTGCGTGGGCCTGCTGATTGACGATGCCATTGTGGTGCGCGAGAACATCGTGCGCCATGTGCAGATGGGTAAAACGCCCTACCAGGCCTCGCTCGACGGCACGCAGGAGATTGGCCTGGCCGTGCTGGCCACCACGCTGTCGATCGTGGCGGTGTTTTTACCGATTGGCTTCATGGGCGGCATCATTGGCAAGTTTTTCCACGAGTTTGGCATCACCATCGTGGCCGCCGTTTTGATCTCGATGTTTGTCAGCTTCACGCTGGATCCGATGCTCTCCAGCGTCTGGCATGACCCGAGCATTGCAGCCCACGGCAAACACGGCGCACCGGTCACGCTGTATGACAAAACCATTGGCCGCGTGACGGGTTGGTTTGACCGCGCCACCGAGTCGCTGGGCAACAGCTACCAAAATATCTTACGCTGGTCGCTCAAGCACAAGCTGGCTACAGTCGGTCTGGCAGTGGCGATTTTTGTCGGCAGTATTTTCATGGTGCCGCTGTTGGGAACCGAGTTTGTACCGAAGGGTGATTTTTCAGAAACCTCGCTGTCATTCAACACGCCGGTCGGCTCGTCGCTGGAAGTAACCGAGGCCAAGGCGCGCCAGGTTGAAGCCATCATCCGCGAGTTTCCCGAGGTGCGCTACACGCTGACCACCATCAACACCGGCAATGCGCAAGGCAAAATTTACGCCAACGTGTACATCCGCCTGGTAGATCGCAAAGATCGGAGCATCAGCGTGGATGCGATGTCCACGGTGCTGCGCGCACGCCTGAAGCAGGTGCCGGGCATCACCGTCACCCACGTCGGGCTGTTGGATGCGGTGGGCGGGCAAAAGCAGATTCTGTTCTCTATCAAAGGGGCCGATACCGCCGAGCTGGAACGCCTGGCGCAACAGGCCCTGGCCAAAATCAGCAACGTGGTGGGCCTGGTGGATGTGGACTCCAGCGTCAAGCCCAACAAGCCCACGCTGGACGTACACATCAAGCGTGATGTGGCCTCTGACGCGGGCCTGTCGGTCGCGCAGATTGGCACCGCGCTGCGCACCCTGGTCGCAGGTCAAACCGTGGGCAACTGGCGCGCGCCAGATGATCAAACTTATGACGTGAATGTGCGCCTGGCCCCCAGTGCCCGCAATACCGCGCAGGATTTGGAACGCATTCCCTTTACCGTGGGCAGCAATGCCGATGGCAGTGCGCGCATCGTGCGCCTGAACCAGGTCGCCAGCGTGCGCGAATCAACCGGGCCAAACCAGATCAACCGCCGCGATTTGACGCGCGAGGTATCGATCAGCGGCAACGTGTCGGGCCGCTCGGCGGGTGAAGTGTCGGCCGACATCAAATCCGCGATGGACTCCATCGCCATGCCGCCGGGCTACGCCTACCAATTCAGCGGCTCCACCAAAGACATGGCCGAGGCCTTTGGCTACGCCATCTCGGCACTGGTGCTGGCCATCGTCTTCATCTACATGATCCTGGCCAGCCAGTTCAAAAGCTTTTTGCAGCCGCTGGAGTTGATGACGGCGCTGCCACTCACCCTGATTGGTGTGGTGCTGGCGCTGATGCTGTTCAACTCCACGCTGTCGATGTTCTCGGTGATTGGCGTGGTGATGCTGATGGGCTTGGTGACGAAGAACGCTATTTTGTTGGTGGACTTTGCGATTCGCTCGCGTGAGCCGCACTTGAACGACGAGGGCCATGAAGTGCCCGGTCTGTCGCGCCACGACGCACTGCTGTTGGCCGCCCGCGTGCGGCTGCGGCCGATCTTGATGACCACGCTGGCGATGATCTTCGGCATGGTGCCGCTGGCGTTTGCGTTGACCGAGGGGTCGGAAATGCGCGCGCCCATGGGGCAAGCCGTCATTGGCGGGGTAATTACCTCTTCTTTGCTCACCCTGGTGGTGGTGCCCGTGGTGTATTGCTACATGGATGACCTGGCGAACTGGTTCAAGCGGCTTTTCATGGGCAAAGCGGCCCGCAGTGAGGCACTAAAATCAGCCGTGCGGACGCAAAGCTGACCCATTTGCCTGACCCCTATGCCTGACCCACTGGTCGCCAGAAAAAATCACCATGAACCTCGAACTCGCCCGCTTCAACATGATTGAGCAGCAAATCCGCCCGTGGGATGTGCTGGACGGCACCGTGCTGCACCTGCTGGCCCTGGTCAAGCGCGAAGACTTTGTGCCGCTGGCGCACAAGGCGCTGGCTTTTGTCGATATGGAAGTGCCGCTGCCAGGTGGGCAGGTCATGCTGGCTCCGCGCGTGGAGGCCCGCATGCTGCAAGACCTTGCGGTGCAAAAGCATGAAAAGGTGCTGGAGATTGGCGCGGGCTCGGGCTACATGGCCGCCCTCTTGGCGCACCGCTCGCAGCGGGTGATATCGCTTGAAATCAATCCCGACCTGGTGGCCATGGCCCGCGCCAACCTGCAAAAGGCGGGTGTCCACAACGCTGAAGTGCGCCATGGCGACGGGGCCAAAGGCGTGCCGGTGGAAGGCCCGTTTGACGTGATAGTGCTCAGTGGCTCAGTCGCCGAGGTGCCGCAGGCGCTGTTGGCCGCGCTCAAAGTGGGCGGCAGGCTCGCCGCTATCGTGGGCGAGGAGCCGATGATGCGCGCCACCTTCATAACCCGCATAAGCGATACCGAATGCCGCACCGTGCAGCCCTGGGACACGGTGGCCCCACGGTTGGTCAATTTTGCTGAGCGCTCGAGTTTCGTCTTTTAAATTCAGTGATCCCACCAATCCGCCCTGAGCAACTTGCTGCCTGGCCCCTCTTCACCACCGCAAGCTACCCATGACCCTCCTGCGCCACCTTGCCCCACTCGCCACCGCCTGTGCCGCAGCTTTCGCCATGCCCGTGCAGGCGCAAAACCTGGTGGACTTGTATGAGGCCGCGCGCGGTTTCGACTCGGCCTTTCAATCGGCCAAGGCGCAGCTCGATGCGAATCAATACAAGGTAGACCAGGCCCGCGCCGCCTTCTTGCCCAGGCTCGGGCTGACGGCGGGCGTGTCGAGCACTTATTTGACGGTGGCACCAGATCAGGGCCCGAAGTCAGACCGTGGCTTTGGCGGCGCCAACGCAGCGGTCAATGGCTCCTATTCGCTGTACGCGCCCGTCAATCGGGTCAACGTTGATCTGGCGGGCAAATCCATCACGCAAGCGCACGCACAACTCGCCCTGGTGGAGCAGGACTTGGTGGTGCGCGTGGCACAAGCCTACTTTGACGTGCTGGCCTCGCAAGACAGCTTGACTTTCGTGCGCGCACAAAAGGCTGCTGTGGCCGAGCAGCTTGCCTCGGCCAAGCGTAACTTTGAAGTGGGCACCTCGACCATCACCGACACCCGCGAGGCGCAGGCCCGCTTCGACCTGGTGATTGCCCAGGAGATCGCGGCGGAGAACGATTTGCGCGTTAAACGGCTGACGCTGGATCAAGTCGTGGGCAAGAGCAACACCGAGCCCAAACCAGTCGCCCTGCCGCTGCAGCTGCCCGCCGTCGTGCCTGCCAACGTGGACGCCTGGGTGCAGCAGGCCCAGGAAGATCACCCCAGC
>JANOTE010000334.1:0-2919 GCA_031416195.1 Rhodoferax sp. | reverse complement strand
TTGCACTGTCTGTTGGGCAGATTCTTTTCAAACTTGCTGCGCGCGGTTTGGCGGGCACTGAACCCCTGATTCAACAAATTCTGGTGAACTATTACCTGTGGATCGCCCTGGCTGTTTATGGCGTAGCCACGGCGTTTTGGATCGGTTTGCTGCGCGAGATTCCACTGCATATTGCCTATCCTTTTGTGGCGCTGGCTTTCCTGTTCGTGCCGGTACTGGGGCACTGGGTGCTGGACGAGCCGTTGCGCTGGCAGAGTCTGGTGGGAGCACTGGTGATTGTGGTAGGCGTATGGATTTCCGTCGGCCTGGAGTGACTGTTTTGCAGGGCTGGCGACGGTCAGCCGGAATAATAGTCATCGCGTTATGGGTCGCCGCCTTTCTGGCCGCTGTAGGGCTCTCATGGCTGATTCCGCCAATGCAGTCTCCGGATGAAGAAAGCCACATCAAGCGTGCCTATTTGATTTCGCAGGGCGACTTTTTGCTGCAAAGCTTGGCGCCAGACATGGCCGGCGTGATTGACGACCAAGAAACAGCTGCATTTAAAGAACGAGCACGCAAACACGGTGGTCGCATAGGCGGCACGATCGATTTGGCGCTTGCAAACTTCGTTGCTGTCCATTTGACGCTGGTGCGGGAAGCTGGCATGAGATTCTCCGCAACAGAGAAAGACTTGATAGCCCAGAAAAATTGGCAGGGAATCAGGCATTTTCAAGTTTTGCCGGGCACCGGCTACTACTTTCCCGCCATTTACGCCCCGCAGGCCCTTGGGCTTGCCATCGGGCAGTGGTTCAACCTGAGTGTGCAGCATTCCTATGATCTGGCAAAGGGTTCAACTTTGTTGGCCTGCTTTGCGCTGCTCGGGCTGGCTTTCCGATTGATAACGCCGAACCCACTGGTGGCGGCATTGCTCCTGCTGCCCATGAGCCTGTTCCAAATGCTGTCGCCGACGATTGACGGTTTGACGACATCACTGGCGGTGCTGACCGTCAGCCTGTTTCTGGTATCCATTGACCGCAGCCGCAGGCATTTCCCGGCTCGGTCTTGGAGTTTGGCCGTCTGCATCTTTTTGCTCGCGACCAGCCGAGCGCATTTGCTTCCGCTTTTGGCTTTGCCTTTCTACTTGGCTTGGCAACGGCAGTCCCGCCGGGATTTTTATTTGGGATGCCTTACCACGGTCGCCGCGGTGGGATGGGTACTTTTCGCCTTGCAAACCACAAATGACCCGCGCATAGTGCGCAACCACACTACTACGCAATTGCTGATGCAGTACGCGGCTGACCCTGCGGCCTTTTTTAAAATTGTTTGGGCCTCCGTGACGGATCCCGCCGTGTTCACTTTCTACCATCGTTCGTTCATTGGCATTCTGGGCTGGCTGGACACCCATCTTGCGGAATATTTCTACCCAACCCTGTGGATGGGCCTTGCCTTTTGCGCGCTGGCTTCAGTTTCCGTGTCCACGCTGCACGGAGATTGGAGTGCGAGACTGCTGCTGGTTGCAATCGGCCTGGCATCTATCGGGCTGATTTTTTTGGCGATGTTGGTAACTTGGACGCCGCATCCGGCATCCGTAGTGAAAGGCGTGCAAGGACGCTACTTTGTGGTGCCGACGATTCTGCTGGCCTACGCTGCCAGCGGCTGCGCGACACAACAGCCGCCACTTCGCCAGTGGATTGCGACCGCGAGCATGGCGGTGTTTGCACTGACTTCATTGACTGCTCTGACGATGGCTTTATGGGGTCGTTATCATTAAACCTCGCTAACCTGGTCTGCCAGGATCATCAACTCCGTTCTATGTAAACCCCATTGGAATCCGACCTTATCCCCTACGCAGCAATAGCCAGATTGCCCGCCAAAGCGGCCTTGGTGCTGGCACCGCACCCTGACGACGAAGTCTTCGGCTGTGGTGGCGCAATTGCCAGCTACATACGTGCTGGCGTTGCGGTTAACGTGGTCATTCTGACCGACGGTTCCCGCTTCGGCGATACAAGTGTGCGGGCGAATGAATCTCGGGCGGCAGCGAAAGTGCTTGGCTATGGCGAGCCGGAATTTTGGCACTTTCCAGACCGGGGCTTGCATTATTCTGAGGAGCTGGTTCAGCGCGTCGTGAATCACATTGAACGCACAGGGACAGACTTGGTGTACGCCCCGTCACCCTGGGAAATTCACCCTGACCATCGGCAAATCAGTTGGATTGCAATGGAGGCAGTGCGACGGGTTAAACACGCCGTTCGCTTGGCGTTTTACGAAGTGGGCGCGCCGCTGCGCCCCAATTTTCTGCTCGACATCACAGCATCCCTTGCCACCAAGGAAGCCGCGATGCGCTGCTTTGAGTCGCAATTGGCTCAACAAGATTACATAAAGCACATCCAAGCGCTGAACCGATACCGCACTTACACGTTGCCGCCTGACGTGCTGGCTGCCGAGGCCTACTGGGTCGTCACGGCAGGGGAGCTTGACCAGGCGACCGTACGCAATTTGTTTACATCCGTCTCGCCTGGCTTGCCACTGCATGCGACACCTTCACCGCAAAAAATGCCTCTCGTATCGATCTTGATTCGAAGTATGGATCGCGATTTTCTGAGCGAAGCGCTGGACTCGGTCGCACTCCAAACCTATCCAAATATTGAGGTGGTGGTGGCAGCTGCAGTGCCAGGGCACAGGCCTTTGCCGCCTAAGTGTGGCCCGTTCAACCTACGACTGGTCTCGACCGATGCGCCCCTTTTGCGCAGTCGCTGCGCCAACAAGGCCATGGCGCACGGGCAAGGCAGTTTATTTCTCTTCCTGGACGACGACGATTGGTTGATGCCTGGGCATATCGCTCGTTTGGCTCACGCGTCGGCCCTTCAGCCCAATGCTTTGGCGATTTACACAGGCATCAGTCTGGTGGACGTTGAAGGCAAGCCGATGGGCCAGACGTTC
>JANOTE010000333.1:0-1871 GCA_031416195.1 Rhodoferax sp. | reverse complement strand
TCCAATTTGCGGGCGGGCGAGTAGTAGGCATCGTCGAACACCTCGAACTCGTAGTACTCTTCAACGCCCAGTCGTTGCGGGCTGCGGGCGAGTTGGAGTATCTCGATGATCTGGCGAAGGCGTGACTTGCCGGTGTGCTCTTTGACCGCAGCAGCGTATTTGAAAAGCTTGCGAATTCGAGACATGGTCGGTTGGGATTAAAGCCAAAAAATTGTAGCGACGTTGGCGGCGCAGATGCTAACTTATCCGCTGAAGTCTTAAGCAGTGAACTGGCTGCCCTGGTCGCTACTGTTCAAATTCGTCGGACTACTTCTATTGTCAACCCTGCGGTTGATCAAAGAAAACGGCTCAATGGCGGCGAGAACTTAGCACGGCCCAGTGTGGTTGATCGCTTTACAATCAATTTATACCGTGCGGGAAGGCAGTCTATGACTTCAAGCGCTCTTTTAGACATACGATGTCACGTGCAGTTTGGCGATTCCACTCACCACGCCAATGTGCATCAAGTCTCGGCAATTACACCTCAATGATTCCAAATCACGCCACGGGAAGCCAGATCGCAAAGGGTGCTGCCTGGATGATGGGCTTCAAGTTGCTTGACAAAAGCGTTGGGCTGGTCAGCACTCTGGTGCTCGCTCGGGTCCTCACACCCGCTGATTTCGGTTTGGTCGCCATGGCCACGGCGGTGGTTGCCTTGGTCGGCTTGATGGGAGCTTTCGGTTTTGAAACGGCGCTGATTCAGCGCCAGGACAGCGATCGCAGTCATTACGACACGGCATGGACGTTCAATGTGATTTTCGGCATAGGAGTCGCGGTCATGCTGCTGGTTCTAGCCGTGCCGGCAGCGAGTTTTTATCGCGAGCCTAGGCTGGAGCTGATGCTACCGGCGCTGGCACTTGGTGCTGTAATTGGCAGTTTCGGAAACATCGGAACGGTAGCCTTCCGCAAGGAACTTGACTTCCGCAAGGAGTTTAAATTTTTGCTCGCCAAGCGTTTGGCATCCTTTGCAGTCACTGTCACCTTGGCCCTGACGTTTCGGAGTTTTTGGGCGCTAATCGCGGGCATCGTCACCGGCACATTGATGGCGGTTTTCATCAGCTATGTACTGCACCCGTACCGCCCACGTTTCTCATTGGCGGCTCGTGGTGAGTTGATGCACTTTTCAAAGTGGCTATTTGTCTCCAACCTCATTCAATTCCTGCACAGCCGCTCAACCGATTTTATTTTGGGTCGCACTGTGGGTAGCCATGGTCTGGGCATCTACAACATCGCAAACGAAATTGCGGCCATGCCTTCCACAGAGCTGATTGCACCTCTGAACCGCGCGGTCTATCCGGCTTATGCCCGACTCGCCAATGCGCCAGAAAAGTTATTGGAACGCTTTCTTGAAGTCTTTGGCATTATCTGTCTGCTAGCATTTCCAATAGCAGTGGGCCTCTATTGTGTGTCGAATCTGGTCGTACGCGTACTGCTTGGCCCACAATGGCAGGACGCCGTGCCCATCATGCAAATCGCAGGGCTAAGCGGCCTGCTCGCCGCGCTACAGAGCAATATGTACCTGGTCATTCTCGCCATGGGTCAACCGAAAGCGAACACCCTCCTATCGGGCAGTTTGTTAGTGGTTTCACTACCTATTGTCGTTTACGCCAGTCTGACATATGGCGTGGTCGGCGCGGCTTACGCGCATTTTGCAGCGGCTTTGCTGGGTTTTTTCGGCATCGTGATGGTCTTTTCCCGGATTACCGGCATGCCCAAACGCAATGTGTTCGTCGTTATGTGGCGTCCTATATTAGCTTCCGGCGCGATGGCGCTGGTTCTGCGCGGAATGACGGTGATGGTAAGTGACTTCTGGCCACATGCGAATCCAGTTG
>JANOTE010000332.1:0-4796 GCA_031416195.1 Rhodoferax sp. | reverse complement strand
TTCAGGGCGCAACATCTTGCCAATGTGCGGCAAATGCCGCTCGATAAAGCTCCGGTTGGCACCCAAAAGCTGAGCCAAGTGAACTTCCGGATCATAGATCGACAGGCTCATGCCCTTGCCGATCAGTTGCTCTGCCAAGGTGACCAGCGGGCTCTCGCGCAAGTCGTCCGTCCCGGTTTTGAAAGACAGGCCGATGAATCCAATTTTCCGCTTGCCGGTTGCCAGCACTTTGTCGATGGCCATGTCCAGATGGTGCCGGTTCGACGGCAGGATGCTCGACAGCATGGGGATTTCGAGATCGTGGATCTTTGCCAGGTACGACGTAGCTCTCAAATCCTTGGGTAAGCATGAGCCGCCAAAAGCAAAACCGGGCTTGAGATAAGCGCGGGAGATGTTGAGCTGGGTGTCTTGACACACCAAATCCATCACTTCAAACGCGTCAACTCCCAGGGCATCGCACAAGCGCGCGGTTTCATTGGCAAAAGTGATTTTGAGCGCGTGGAAGTTGTTGCAGCAGTACTTCATCATCTCGGCTGAACGCACCGAGGTTTTGATCAACTTGCAGGGCAGGTGACCGAATAATGCGCGAAGCCGCTCCACCGGAACATCGTGATTGGCCCCCACGATGGTGAATGGCGGTTTGTCGTAGTCTTTAATGGACGAACCTTCCCGCAGAAATTCGGGCTGAAAGCACAGAAAAAACCCTTCTCCGTCTTTCTTTCCCGATTTGGCTTCGATGATGGGTCGCAAAACATCCTCCACCGTGCCGGGCACCAGGGTTGACCTGAACACAACGACGTGCGGCTTGTCCTTCTTGGCAATCGCAAGCCCGATTTCCTCGGCCAGGCGCAGAATTGCGGACTGATCCTGGCTGCCATTGGCGGCTGATGGCGTGCCGACACACACCAGCGACATCTCGGTCTCAAGCACGGCCTTCTGGGCGTCGGTGGTCACAGACACTTTGCCGCTGGCGGCAACTTGAGCCATCAAGGCCACCATGCCCTCTTCAACCACCGGCGTTTTGCCCGCCATGATCAAACCAAGTTTGGTCTGGTCAATGTCTACACCGACCACATCATGACCATCGCGCGAAAGGCAGGCTAACGACACGGCACCCACATAACCCAAACCAAAAATACTAATTCGCATAAGAATTTCCGCTCTTTTCCTTGAAATTTTCAATGCCGCGAACAATGATCTTGTCCAGCCGTTGCATGGACTTGGGCCAGGCGTGGTGGCTGAGCATGCGTGCGCGTCCACTTACCGCCAGCCGGTCGCGCTCCAGTGGGTTATCGACAATCGATAAAACTGCCCGAGCATAATCTTGCGGCGAGTCCGCGACAAGGAAATGCGTCACGGATTCTGCATCCACACCGCCCGCAGCAATGGCGCTGGTCACCACGGGAACGCCCATCGCCATCGCCTCCAGTATCTTGTTCTGGGTTCCCCGCGCAATATTCAGTGGCGCCACCATCAAGGCCGAGCCCCGAATGTACGGACGCACGTCGGGCACTGAACCGGTGACAGTGACCCCCGGCAATTGACCTAGTTTGATCATCTCCGGCGACGGATCAGCACCGACGATGAGCAGTTTCAAATTCGGCTTGCGCAACTTGAGCAGTGGCCAGGTCTCGGTGCAGAAGCGCGACATGCATTCCTGGTTGGGGTAGTAGTCCATCCGCCCTATGAAACTGATGGTCTGCGCATCATACGCATCGGTCGTTGGGCAGAAAAAGTCGGCATCAACGCCATTGGGAAACCAGTCGGTATCGACCTTTTGCCCATAGCTGTTTAGGGTTTCCCACTCTGCACGGGTGGTTGCAGTGCAAAGATCGAAGCGGCGAGTCAGCCGCTTTTCGGCGGCCAGCATTTTGGCCCCCTCAAAGCGATAGCCCAGCGACAGGGGAAACGGCTTGTAATTGGCGTATTCGATCCACTTTTGCGAATCCATGTCGCCAAAATCAAGAATTTTTGGAACGTTGGTGACATTTTCAACATACTGCGCAACCGAGGAGCAGTGGACGAATATCAAATCCCAGCGCTGGCTCTTGAGCAGCGTTTGAATGCGCTGGTCCAGCTCGGTGGAATAAAAGTAACCCATGGACGACGGTGTGATGATCGGCAGCCGCACGATCATCCTGGCCATCTGCACCGGTTCATTGACATGGCCAATTTCAAAACTTGCGCAGTGCTGGGTAATCCCCTGGCCTTCTTTCGCCTCCTCGGCTGACCGAGCTAATGAGCACACCGTCACCTCATGGCCGCTTTGGGTCAGGTGGCGAATCATGTTGAAGGGCCGAATCTTTCCGCCGCGTTTAGGCGGGAAAGGAAAGCGATGGCAAACGTACAGAATTTTCATACAGAAACTCTCAAGCCATGCCTATGCAAGGTAGCTCTTCAACTCGGTGGTCACATCTTCAGCGCTACGGCGATCCAGGTACATGCGGCTCCAAATTTCCAGATTCATCAGCGACAGCAGGGTGTCAGTCCCGTCAATGCGATTCGCATCATGGTCCTTGATCAGGCGATCCACCACGTGAGGGTGGAACAGGCCCCTTGCTCGCACGACCTCGGGGGCCAGCACGCGGCGCAACATCGGCGCCAGCTCGCGCTTGAGCCACGCTCCCATGGGCGTTCCAAAGCCGCGTTTTTTACGGTCAAGAATATCCGGTGGCAGCAGCCCGTTCAACGATTCTTTCAGTACATGTTTGAGCCGCCCGCGATGCACCTTGGTTGAGGCCGGAATGGACGCTGCCAGCTCCACCAGCGTATGGTCTAGCAGCGGCACGCGGCATTCCAGCGACACGGCCATGCTCATCTTGTCAGTGAGCATCAGCAAGTCATCCGGCAATTGGGTTTGTGCATCGACGCTGAACATGCGGTTGAGCTCATCGTCGCTGTTCGCGTTGGCAAACGCATGCTTGAGCGGATCGGTATTGCTAGCATCCGGGCGCAGCAGTAGCGCCGCAACTGTTTCGCGATCCAGTACCTGAAGATAGCTGCGGTAGCGGTCGTCTGCCGACATCTCTGCCGTGGACAGAAACCCCTTGGCCAGCCGAAGCGTGTTGAGCAGGCCTGAGTGCCGATCGGAGGGCAAGCGCCGTGCAACACCAGCCGCCGTGCTGCGCAGCCACTGCGGCAGGAGCTGGTAGCGCTCGGCGTAATGCCCTCCCAAGTAGCGCCGATAGCCGCCAAAAAGCTCATCGCCCCCCACGCCAGACAGGATCACCTTCACATCCTGGCGCGCAAATTCTGACACCAGATAAGTCGTGATGAAGGCCGTGTCTGACAGTGGCTCATCCATGTGCCACAGCAACTTGGGCAACAGGCCTACGACATCGGGGCGGACCAGGATCTCCTTATGCTGCGTGCCAAAAATAGTCGCCACCTGGCGTGCAAAGGGCAGTTCGTTGTAGAGCGCCTCCGCTTTGCCGCCTTCGAAGCCGATGGCGTAAGTGCGAATCGGTTGCTGTGAGTGCTTGGCCATGAAAGCGACCACCGCGCTTGAATCGACCCCACCTGATAAAAATGCACCAATCGGCACATCACTGACCATTTGCATGCGCACCGATTCTTCGACCTGCGCGCGCACCGCATCCACCCACTGGCGCTCAGACAAACCATGCTCAATTGTTTCAGGCAGCTTCCAGTAACACCACTCTTTAATCTGACCATTTTCCACCGCCAGCAGCGTTGCAGGGGGCAGCTTGCGAATGCCTTTGAAGATGCAGCCGGGCGCCGCAACATAGCCTAAATGCAGGTAGCTCGCTACCGCGTTGGTGTCCAGCTGCGCACTCACACCGGGCAGCGCCAGCAGCGCTTTGGCCTCGGTGGCGAAGGCAAGCATCCTGCCATCCTGCAACACATACAGCGGTTTGATGCCGAGCCGATCTCGCCCGATCAGCAACCGACGGCGACGTACGTCCCACAGTGCGAAATCGAACATGCCATTGAGGCGGTGGACGAAAGCATCGCCCTCAGCAGCATAAAGATGAATCAAAACTTCGCTGTCAGACCCGGTCTTGAAGCGGTAGCCTTTGCCTTCCAGTTCGGCACGCAACTCCCTGAAGTTGTAGATCTCGCCATTGCACACCAGCCATATGGTTTCATCAACGTTCGACAGGGGTTGATGACCACCAGCCAAATCGATGATCGACAAGCGCCGCATGGCGATGCCGCAGGCACCGTCGATGTGCATGCCTTCGTCGTCTGGCCCACGGTGGCGTGTCACATTGCCCATGGCCGACAGCATCTGCGGTGGCACCGCTTGCCCGTCCAGACGAATAATTCCATGAATGCCGCACACAGTGAGACCTCAGCTTCTGATAGGTTGGGCGGTTCCGCTGCCCGCCAGCACGCCCGCGTAGACATCGGCGTAACGGGCCACACTGGTCGTCCAGGTTCGTTCCTGCTCGACAAACTGACGGGCTTGCGCTTTGACGCGAGGCCAAACATCGCGCTTGGCGAGCACCGTGTCAATCGCGGTTTCAAGAGCGACCGCGCTGCCCGCCGGAAACAGAAATCCGGTCTCGCCGTGGCGAATCAGCTCGCGGTGCCCGCCGACATCCGAGGCCACGAAAATGCGACCCTGCGCCATCGCCTCCAGGGGCTTCAGCGGGGTGACCAGCTCGGTCAATCGGATGGGCTGCCGGGGGTAGGCCAGAACATCGATCAGTTCGTAATAGCGCTGCACCTCGGCGTGCGGCACACGGCCTGTGAAGATGACCCGCTCGCGTAACCCGGTCGATTCTGCCTGCGCTTTGAGCGCTGTTTCCTGCGGGCCGCCACCCACCAGC
>JANOTE010000331.1:0-11990 GCA_031416195.1 Rhodoferax sp. | reverse complement strand
AAAACCGGCAGCGGCGAAGTAGAAGTTTGTGTCGAGATTGAGAACAGTTCGACCATAC
This sequence comes from Rhodoferax sp., assembly GCA_031416195.1. Lineage (GTDB taxonomy): Bacteria > Pseudomonadota > Gammaproteobacteria > Burkholderiales > Burkholderiaceae_C > JANYCG01. Next base: position 11,932 of record JANOTE010000331.1, on the reverse strand, counting down.
AGAACTGCGCCAACGTGTACGAGCAAGAAGAACGCCAGCATCGCGCCGGAGATCGCCTGCAACCACGCAACTCCACCGCGCCTTTGTTTCCACCCACGGATGACGAGCCAAAGGCCGCTTGCAAATTGGAACGCCACACAAAATAGCAGAGGGAATTCAACGATGGGGTGACGGTAAAGCTTGCGTGCAACCTCCATGAACGCGATGTGCGAGGGGGTGCCAGTCAGGGACGCAAGATGGTTGGCGATATGAAGACACGCAAAAGCGGCGATCAGAACTGCCGAGGCTCTGTGAAGGGTGCGAAGTGTCATTTGCAATACGAGCTTTGCGGCTTTCAAAACTCTGAAAGGTTTAAATTGCCACAATTGTAGTAAAATTTTATCAAAATGAAACTAAAAATGATGTTTTCTTGAAAATTTTAAACAAAATAGGCCTGTATCCCTCGTATATTGTTCATAGCGTGCTATATAAATAAAATATCAAACAGGTTCTGAAATCTTCAAACCATCTCCCCCGTCTGCATCCCCATTTGGTACAGCCGGGCGTACTGGCCGTCTTGCTGCACCAGGGTGTCGTGATTGCCGGTTTCGACGATTTGGCCAGCGGTCATGACGATGATCCGATCCGCGTGGCGCACGGTGGATAGGCGGTGCGCGATGATCAGGGTGGTGCGGTTTTGCATCAGCACTTTGAGCGCGTCCTGCACCGCGCGCTCGGACTCGGTGTCCAGCGCGGAGGTGGCTTCGTCCAGAATCAGAATCGGTGCGTCTTTGTACATCGCACGGGCAATCGCCAGGCGCTGGCGCTGGCCGCCTGAGAGCTGCATCGCGTTGTGGCCGAGCAGGGTGTCGATGCCCTGCGGCAGGCCCTGTAGCAAACTCGACAGATTTGCACCGCCCAGACATTGCGCGACGCGATCACGATCAACGGGCAACCCGAGCGACACATTGGCGGCGATGCTGTCGTTGAGCATCACCACATGCTGGCTGACCACGGCGAACTGCGCACGCAGTGATTTCAGAGTCCATTCGCGCACGTCTGTGCCGTCCAGCAGCACCTGGCCTGCGCTGGCATCGACAAAGCGCGGCAGCAGGTTGACCAGGGTGGTTTTACCTGCGCCGGACGCGCCTACCAGCGCAATGGTTTCGCCAGGGTGGATGGTCAGATTCACGTCCATCAACGCAGGTGGCGTATCGGGTGCGAACCGCACGCCCAAGCGCTCGAAGCGGATGTCGCCCTGTGCCCGCGCTTGGGTGAAGCTGCCTTGCGTTTCGTGCGGTGTGGCATCGATCAAATCCAGCCCCCGCTCCAGCGCCGCCAGCCCGCGCGTGATCGGGCTTGAGACCTCCGAGAGCTGGCGAATCGGGGCGACGATCATCAGCATGGCTGTCACGAAGGCAACGAATCCGCCGACTGATGTGCCGCTGCTGGCGCTTTGAATCAACGCCACCGAGATCACGGCAGACAAGGCAACGGCTGCCAGCATCTGTGTGATGGGCGTCATCGCTGCACCGGCCACGGTGGATTTCATTGCCAGGCGGCGCAGCGCGTCGCTCAAACCGTCAAACCGCTCGGCCTGCGCAGCCTGCGCGCCATGCAGGCGCACGTCGCGGTGGGCCAGCACGTTTTCTTCAACCACGTAGGCCAGGCTGTCGGTGGCATCCTGGTTGGCCTTGGTCAGGCGGTGCAGGCGCCGGGTCAGCACGCGCATCACCCACGCCACGACCGGGAAGATGGCGGCGACGATCAGTGTCAGCTTCCAGTTCAGATAGAACAGGTAGGTGGTCAAGGCCAGCAGCGTCAGGGCGTTGCGCGTCAGGCTCAAAATCGAGTTGACCAGCATGACCGAGCCGGTTTGCACTTCATACACCAGCGTGTTGGACAGCGCACTGGAGCTTTGATCGGTAAACAGCTTGAGGTGTGACGACAAAATCTTCTCAAACATCGCGCGGCGCATCGCCAGCAGGCCGTGGTTGGTGATTTCGGTCAACCCGATTTGCGAGATGTAGCCCGCAAGGCCGCGCACGCCAAACAGCAGCAAGAGCGCTGCGGGAATCTTCCAAATCTCAAGCTGCCCCTGGGCAAAGCCATTGTCCAGCAGGGGCTTGAGCAGCGCCGGGATCATCGGCTCAGTGGCGGCACCCACCACAGCCCCGAGCGCAACAACCGCCCAGGTGCCGCGCAGCCCGCCAAAGTAGGGCAGCAGGCGTTTAAGGCGGGCGATCAGGCCCATCGTAGTGTTGCTCATGGCCTGCTGTCGGCCTCACGCGTGCGAATGCCCAAGGCCATCAGCAGCCCCAGCGTAACGACAAAAAAGTCGCCAATCATGGCGTCGTACAGGGCCGAGTTGAGCAGGCAGGCGATGCTCATCGCCAGCAGCACGCTTAAAGTAGCGCGGGCAACCGGCGCTGCAAAATTCCGGGTATCGCGGTGGATGCTGACGATCAACCCGATCAGCAAAATCGGCCCGAGCAAGCCCAGCTCAACCCCCCATAGCAAAAACTCCTGATGCGGATTGCTGCTGTTGCCCGTGCCAATGGTGTGGTTCGCCGTCGGGCCTTCGAGCCGCTTGACGGTCGCCGTGAAACTCCCGACTCCGTGGCCCAGCCGCGGGCGCTCGTTGATGGCTTGCAGCGAGCGGTGCCAGGTGTTCAGACGCCAGCCGGTCGAGGTGTTTGCAGCCGGGTTTGCTGCGTACGCCTGGCCCTCATCCAAGATTTTTGCGATGCGGCCACCAAAAGTCGCTGAGCTGAAAAAGAGTCCCGCCAACAGCGCGGCGGGTACCACCAGCAATGCCGCCAATCGCCACCTTTTAGGAACTGTCCAAAGCAGCATCAGCGCAATCATCGACAGGGCAACGAGGTAGCCAGTTCGTCCTTCTAAAAAGAGCAGGGTGATGGTCAACGCGGCTGCGGCGATCACGCCAGCCAGCCAGCGTGGCCAATTCAATGGGGCGTGCAGATGCCAAATCACGGCAGCAGAGCTTGCAAAAATGATGGACTGATCGAGATAGCTTGAGAACACCGCAAAAGGGTTCTGGCCCATCTTGGCCCAAGGTAACGCCACGCCTGCGACCAGCAGCCAGGCTGTCAAAATGAAGACAGCTTGCCCCAGTGCAAACGCAGTGATGGCGATACGGGCATCGCGCACAGTTTTTATCAGCACCGCCAGCAGCAAGATTTCCAGTAGCTTGAGATGCTTGACGAGGATGATCAAGGCATCTGCCAAGCTGGCACTTGTCCACAACGGGCTGAGCGAGAAGGCCGTGGAAATGATCAGAATCATCGGTGCTGTCCAGAGCCCGGCGAACGGTCGCTCTGCCTGCCCACGCCAGTACGCAAAACCCAGGTAACCCAGGGCAAACACGAACAGCAACACTTTCGCAATGCTGATCGGTGCCATTGGCAGGCTGACTGAAAATGCCACCACGCACGCGACCACCAGGCGAGCGCTCCAGCTTTCGCGACGGGTTTGCACAACCACGGCTGAGGTCATTTCAATTTGTCCGGCGAGTCGGCGTTGTGCGCGGGCGGCTTCCACAGTACACCCTTTTGAATTTCAACCGCCTTCACATAACGGTAAAACGTGCCTTCAAAATTGCCAATTGCAATCACCAGCCCGGCCCAGCCATCCAGAAAGCCCAGCTTGAAAATATAGTGCTTCACAAAGGCCCAAATGCCGTGCGTCAACGCACTGGCCATCGACACTTGTTTCAGCGCGATGCGCTGCGCACCCAGGGAGGAATAGCGATTGGCCTTGTGCATCACCTCGCTCATGTTTTTGAACGGGAACTGCCATATCGCATTCTTCAAGGTGCCCAGCGGTTGGGTGGTGTTCAAGACATAGCTCTCATGCACCGCCTCGTCACCGTAATGCATGCAGCCCTTTTTGAAGAGCTGGGGCTGGCGGAAGTTGGGATACCAGCCGGAGTGCTTGATCCAGCGCCCCATGAAGTAGTTGCGCCGGGGCACCCAGTAGGCATCGGCTGAGTCTGGCTTGTTGGTTAATGAACGAATCTCCGCTTGAACTTCGGGCGTACAGCGCTCGTCTGCATCCAGGCTGAATATCCATTCGTGCGTGCAGGCCGCCAAAGCCTGGTTGCGCAGGTCGCCAAAGCCTTTGAAATCCACTTGCACTACCCGCGCACCCAGGCGTGCGGCGATGTCTGCAGTGCCATCGGTGCTGTGAGAATCGACAAGAACCACCTCATCAGCCCACAGCGCGCTTTCGATGGTGGCGGCTACTTTTTCAGCTTCGTTGTAGGCGATGATGTAGACAGAAATCTTGCGCAAGATGGGCGAAATGGTGGGCGAAACGGAGTTCAAAGTGGGCTAGAAACGGAATGTTAGTATCGTGCGGCGCGCCCGCCCGCAAGGGCCGTTGAGCCGCAGGTAGTCTAGTTCAAAATGAATTCATCCCAGAGCATCTCCGTCGTCGTCACCACCTACAACCGCAGCGATGCCCTGGTGGCAGTGCTTGATGCGTTGACACGCCAAACCGACTCGAATTTTGATGTCGTCGTGGCAGATGATGGCTCGACCGAGGCGCACCAGCAAGCGATCCACAACTGCGCCGCCGCCAAAGCACTGCGCGCTACGCACGTTTGGCATCCCGATGTCGGCTTCACCGCCTCGCGCGCGCGCAACCGGGGCGTGAAGGCGGCGCATGGCGACTACATTATTTTGCTCGATGGCGACTGCGTGCCCGAGCGTGATTTCATCGCCCAGCACAGGCGCCTCGCGCAACAAGGCTGCTTTGTCAACGGCAGCCGGGTGCTGCTGTCACCAGCGCTTACGCAACAGGTTGTGAGTGGCGCGCTGTGGGTGGATGGGCGCTCGAATTGGTACTGGCTCAAAACACGTCTGCAGGGCGATGCCAGCAAGCTGGGTCATCTGCTGCGCTTGCCTGATTGGCAACTTCGGCGAAAGCCCGATTTCTACTGGAAGAGCATCCGCAGCGCCAATATGGCCGTGTGGCGCGAAGATTTTGAAACTATTGATGGCTTTGACGAGTCGTATGTAGGCTGGGGTCATGAAGATGCAGATTTTGTGCTTCGCCTGCACAACGCGGGCCGGGTTCGTAAGAACGGGTTTTGCGCAACGGAGGTTTTTCACCTGTGGCACAACGAGGCCAGCCGTAACAAAGAGTCACACAATGCCGCCTTGGTGAGTTCGCGCGCTACAGCAAGCTCGAAGCTCACCCGCGCGTCAATGGGTTATTCTCAAGCGCGTGTGAATGACGATGTGATAATTTTCAGGCTTTGAAGGCCTGTAAGAACCCTGAACTGATGATAAAAAAAGTATTTAGCCTCGTGGTTTTTATGGCTTTGAACCTGCTGTCCGTGCCGACCAGCGCGCAGTTTAAGGTCGAAGTGTCAGGCGTGGGCCTGACACAGTTGCCCATCGGTATTGCCACGTTTCGGGGCGATGATGCATCGCCGCAAAAAATGGGGGCCATCATTCAGGCCGACCTGGAGCGCAGCGGGCAGTTTCGCGCGGTGGATAACGCAGGTGCCATCATTGACGAGGTCTCCCGTCCGGATGTTTCGGTCTGGCGGCAAAAGAACGCGGATTCTTTGGTGACGGGCAGTGTGACGAAGTTGGCTGACGGTCGATTTGATGTGCGATTTCGCTTGTGGGATGTGGTGCGTGGTCAAGACCTGGGCGGCCAGAGCTACGCTGTAACGCAAGGCGATTTGCGGCTGGCAGCACACCGCATTGCCGACTATGTTTATGAAAAACTCACGGGCGACAAAGGCATCTTCTCGACACGAATTGCCTACATCACCAAAGTGCAAACACGCTACAACCTGTGGGTGGCCGATGCCGATGGCGAAAACTCGCAGACCGCGCTGGCCAGCCCCGAGCCGATTATTTCCCCCGCCTGGTCGCCCAATGGTGCTCAGTTGGCCTACGTGTCGTTTGAGTCGCGCAAGCCGGTGGTCTATGTCCACGATGTGGCCAGCGGCAAGCGCCGCCTGGTGGCGAATTTTCGTGGCTCCAACAGCGCACCGGCCTGGTCGCCTGACAGTAAAACCCTGGCTGTCACGCTGAGCCGCGAAGGCGGCTCGCAGCTCTACACGATTGACGCCAACGGCGGCGAGCCAAAACGACTGGCCCAGTCCAGCAGTATTGACACCGAACCCGCCTATTCTCCCGATGGCAAAAGCCTCTATTTTGTGAGCGACCGGGGCGGCGCACCGCAGATTTACAGGATGCCGCCGGGTGGCGGTAATGTTGAGCGAGTGACCTTCACCGGTGGCTACAACATCTCACCGGCACTTAGCCCGGATGGCCGTTGGTTGGCCTACATTTCGCGCGTCAGCGGTGCATTCAAGCTGCATGTGATGGAGATCGCGACGGGCACCGTGACTGCCATCACCGACTCCACCGCCGATGAGAGCCCGAGCTTTTCGCCCAACAGCCGCCTGATCGTCTATGCGACCTCGGTGCAGGGCAAAGAGGCCTTGATGACCACCACCATCGACGGAAAAATCAAGGCGCGTTTGAGCGGCCAAAGTGGTGACATACGCGAGCCAGACTGGGGCCCGTTCCAGAAGTAGGCGAAAAGTGGGCATGATCTGTATCCATCATTGAAACTGAATCAACCTTTTTTATGGGAGCAAACCGATGAAACAAATTTTTGCGGCAGTAACCGTAGCAGCAGCGGCAGCGTTGCTGGTGGCGTGTGGCTCGTCGGTCAAGCTGGACGACGTTCAGGTAACGGATATGACAGGCACTAAAGTGACTCCGGGCGACGGCCAAAAGCCCGGTTCAGGTTCAGGTGCAGGCGGTGTGGTCACAGAAAGCAAAGTCACCACGCTGGATATCAACAAAAACAAGCAGGACGAGGTCGCCGGCGCCGGTGCGCGGGTGATCTATTTTGATTACGACAGCTTTGTCGTCAAATCCGAATTCCAATCCGTTGTTGAAGCGCATGCACGCTATTTGAAGGTCGACAAAAACCGCAAGGTGGCGATTGAGGGCCACACCGACGAACGCGGTGGGCGCGAGTACAACCTGGCGCTGGGCCAAAAGCGCTCTGAGGCGGTGCGCCGTGCGATTGGCCTGTTGGGTGGGCCCGATGCGCAGATTGAGGCGGTGAGCTTTGGCAAGGAGAAACCGGCCGCAACTGGCGCAGACGAGACCGCATTTGCCAAAAACCGCCGGGTTGAAATTAATTACCGCTAAGCAGATTTAGACAACCTCACTGTGACAACCTGAAATGCACTTTAAATTTTTGCGGCATCTCACTGCGGCTTTTTTGGTATTGACCTGGGTCACTTCGGCGCAGGCAGGTTTGTTTGACGACGAAGAGGCACGTAAAGCCATTCTCGAATTGCGTCAGCGGGTGGAGACCATTCGCCAGGAGTCTGACCAAAAGCAGGCCGAGCGATATCGCCTCAGCACTGAAGAAGTCGCGCAACTGCGGCGCAGCTTGCTGGAGATGCAAAACCTGATTGAGTCGCTAAAAGCCGACATGGCACGCCAGACCGGGCAGGTGGAGCAATTGACGAGAACCATGGCGGAACAGCAACGCCCGCTGTCTGAGCTACAGCGCCAGATGGCCGAATTGCAGCGCCAGCAAAAAGATTCAACGCTGGTGGTGGATGAGCGCTTGCGCAAGTTCGAGCCGATCAAGGTGACCGTAGATGGCCGCGAGTTCTTGGCCGAGCCCAATGAGAAGCGTGATTTTGATGCAGCGCTGGCGGTGTTTCGCAAAGGCGAATTTGCAGCGGCGCAGACTGCGTTCGTGGACTTTTTGAAGCGCAACCCACAAAGTGGCTACGGCCCGTCCAGCCTGTTCTGGCTGGGCAATGCGCAGTACGCGACGCGTGACTACAAAGAGGCCATTACCAACTTTCGCTCACTGCTCGCGCTCGCCGCTGATCACGGTCGCGCACCTGAGGCGGTGCTGTCCATCGCCAACTGCCAAATCGAGCTTAAAGACACCCGCGCCGCTCGCAAGACGTTGGAAGACTTGATCAAGGCTTATCCGCAGTCCGAAGCGGCCGTCGCCGGTAAAGAGCGGCTTGCGCGCCTGAAGTGAACTGCTCCGCTTGGCGGAATCGCCCCTTAAAATTGGGGTTATGCAAATCTCCGAACTAGTCGGGCTCAACACCCAAGTGCTGTGGGCAGCGTTCCTTCTCTCCGTAGTTTTCGGCGCGATTGCCCAGTACACGCACTTTTGCACTATGGGTGCGGTCAGCGACATCGTCAACATGGGCGACTGGACGCGTATGCGCCAGTGGGGTTTGGCGATTGGTGTGGCGATGATGGGCTTTGCCGCACTGGGCTACCTGGGGCTGATCGACCCCAGCAAAACCATGCATGCCACGACCCGCTGGATTGCCTCGTCCGCCGCCGTGGGGGGCGCGCTGTTTGGCTTTGGCATGGTGCTGGGGTCTGGCTGCGGCAGCAAAACGCTGGTGCGCATTGGCGGTGGCAGCTTGAAATCATTGGTGGTGTTTTTTGTGATGGGCGTGGCTGCGTTTGCCACGCTCAAAGGCATTACCGCCGTGCTTCGGGTCGCCACCGTGGACCGCGTCGCCATCGACATGTCCGGCGGTGTGAGCCTGTGGCAATGGGCAGCGGCGGCATCGGGTGTCAAACCAACGAGCGCTTTGCTGGCGGTCGGTTTGGCATTGGGAGGCACACTGTCGCTGTGGGCTTTGTTCAAAAAAGGTTTTGTCAATCTCGAAAATCTGCTTGCGGGCTTGGGGCTTGGGCTGGTGATCGCGGCGATGTGGTGGGTCAGCGGTGGGCTGGGCTATGTGGCCGAGCATCCCGAGACGCTACAGGAAGCTTTTTTGGCAACCAATTCGGGCCGCGCTGAGGCTTTGAGTTTCGTTGCCCCCATGGCCTATACGCTGGACTGGTTAATATTCTTCAGCGACAAAAACAAAGTCCTGACGATCGGCGTGGTCAGCGTGGTCGGCGTGGTCGTGGGGTCAGCGCTGTGCGCGCTGCTCACGCGAACCTTCCGCTGGGAAGGCTTTGGCAGCGTTGAAGATGTTGGCAACCATCTGGCGGGCGCTGTCTTGATGGGTGTGGGCGGTGTCACGGCGATGGGTTGCACGGTGGGGCAGGGCTTGAGCGGCATCTCAACGCTCAGCGCGAACAGCTTTGTGGCGGTGGCCGGGATCATTGGCGGGGCGGTGTTGGCGTTGAAGTACCAGATGTGGCGGATTGAGCGTGACGGTTGAGTGGGATGGCTGAAGAAGTGGCCACCACAACAGAGATCGATTTCGAGCGCCGCTTTGGCGGCTTGGCGCGCCTGTACGGAGCCGCGGGTGCAGCGCGTATTCGCAATGCGCACGCCGTGGTGGTGGGGGTGGGTGGCGTCGGCTCGTGGGCAGCGGAAGCGCTGGCGCGCAGCGGCGTGGGGCGGCTGACGCTGATTGATTTGGATCACGTGTCCGAGTCCAACATCAACCGCCAAGTACACGCGCTGGGCAGTACCCTCGGTCAGGCCAAAGTAATTGCGATGCAGGCGCGAATCGCACAAATTAACCCAACCTGCCAAGTGCTGTGCATTGAGGAGTTTGTCGATGCCGACAATTGGCTTCAATTGCTGCCCGCAGACGCGGATGCTGTGGTCGATGCTTGCGATCAAGTCCGCGCCAAAACTACCATGGCTGCCTGGGCGCGCCAGTCGAAAACTTTGTTCATATCCGTCGGCGCTGCGGGCGGCAAGCGTTGGGCGCATCTGGTTGACATTGACGATTTGAGTGCCACCACGCACGACCCGCTCTTGGCACAGCTTCGCACGCGACTGCGCAAGGAGCACGGCGCGCCGCGAGAGGGTAAAAAGATGGGTGTGAACTGTGTGTTCAGCCGTGAGGCAGTGATGGCGCCGGGCGCGGCGAACAATGGCTCAGAGCCTGATGCAACCCTCGACGCAACTCTTAATTGCCACGGCTATGGCTCGGTGGTGAGCGTCACGGCGACCTTCGGTCAATGTGCGGCAGGATGGGTGTTGGATAAAATTTCGAGCGGCCCGGCTTCGAGGCCGACAAATTAACGTTATAATTTAAGGCTTTGCAGCATGGTGAAAACCGGGCCGCAACAGGCTTGTGGCTTCATCGCCCGGGCCTCGTGGGGATGTTAGCTCAGTTGGTAGAGCAGCGGACTTTTAATCCGTTTGTCGTGGGTTCGACCCCCGCACATCCCACCAGAATCTTAAGGCCTGAATCATCCTGGTTCAGGCCTTTTTAATTGGCGCAACAATTGGCGCATTGGACGCTACACTAGCAAAATGGCCCGTCTGAACAACCCCTTTGAAATCCACGTGCATGGCCAGGTGCCGCTGCGTGCGGATGTGAGTTTTGACCATGTCCAGGAGGCACTCAAGCCGATCTGGAAGTATGCCGGTGCGCGCTCGCTCGTCGATGGTGCGACCAGTGTTTATGAAGACGAGCCGGGCATCCGGTTTGACGCGAAGGATCATCTGCTGCAACTGTGCTGGACGGTGGCAGGCGACGAGGACTTTCGCCAGGCGCTCGATGAGATGTGCATGAGCCTGAACGAAATCAGCGAGACCGGCGCGACGATTGAAGTCACCTTCTACGACACCGACTTTGATGAAGACGACGAGGAAGACGACGACGAAGAGTCGCGCGATGACTTCATCATGCTGTTCGTCGGGCCTAATCCCGCCTCGATCATGCAAGTGCAGCGCGACTTGCTGGTGCAGGACATGATCAGCCTGATGGAGCGCCACTTTGACGGTGCCGAGCTTTCAGGTGTGGTGGCCGAGGTGGACAAACTCTTTGCGCAGCGCTTCGATTCGCTGGTGACCTCGCTGGAGCTGGGCCGCCCACCGCGGGGTTCAGGCGGCCAAGGTGGGTCGGGCCACGGTGGCGGTCGAAAGCCGCGTCATTTGCATTGACGGCTGGACGGCCAGTGAGTCAATTAGCTATTTATTAAATAGCTGTTTTTGCATACAATACGTGGGATAGAGTCGTATTTTATAGGAATTGTGGTCGATTTTTGCTGCTTTTGACAAAAAATGAACCCGCAGATTAATTTTTGAGATCAATCGGCACTTAGTCAACGTTTCTGATACTGGGCTGTTCCAAACAGCATGGCGCGCGACTTGTCATCGGTGAGCGGCTTGCGCAAATCGGCCAGCACCTGCACGCCGCGCTGAACGGCGGGGCGCTCGGCCAGTTTGTTGAACCAAACTTTCAGGTGGGGGTAGTCGTCCAGCACGATGCCCTGGTTGGCCCAGTTGCGCAGCCACGGAAAGATCGCCATGTCGGCAATGCTGTATTGATTGCCGGCCACAAACTTGTTGCGCTCAAGCTGCCTGTCAATCACGCCGTAAATGCGCTTGGCTTCGTTGGTGTAGCGGTCGACGGCATACGGCAATCTCTCCGGCGCGTACTGCCGGAAGTGGTGGTTCTGCCCGAGCATGGGACCGACGCCGCCCATCTGGAACATCACCCACTGCAGCACTTCATCCCTCTCGCGCACGCCGTCCGGCAGGAAGCGGCCGGTCTTGCCGGCGAGGTACAGGAGGATCGCGCCCGATTCGAACAGCGAGATCGGGCGCCCGTCGGGTCCGTCGCTGTCGACGATGGCGGGGATCTTGTTGTTCGGGCTGATCGCGAGGAAGTCGGGCTTGAACTGGTCGCCCGCGCCGATGTTCACGGGGATGGCCTTGTATTGCAGGGCGCACTCCTCCAGCATGATGTGGACCTTGTGGCCGTTGGGCGTCGCCCAGCTGTAGACGTCGATCAATTCAAGGCTCCCGGTTTCACTCGATAATGCGCCCGGACTTTAGGCCAATCGCCGCTCCCATGTTCGACCGCATCCGAAAGGCTTTCAACCGCGAAGCGAAACCCGACGCGCCGGCCTCCGCGCCGGCGGAGCTCGGGCCCGTGTCCGAATGGGCCAACACGCAGGGCTTCGCGTATTCCGGCCAGAGC
>JANOTE010000330.1:0-2930 GCA_031416195.1 Rhodoferax sp. | reverse complement strand
GCGCCAGTGACGCATCCAGGCTCCAGGAGTGCATCGCGCGGTTGATCTCCAGCGCGTCCAACACCGACATCGGTTCATGCACGCGTGCCACCACAATTTCGTCAGCATTCCACTGGCCTTTGACCAAGGCCAGGTGGATGCCACCCGAGGGCTTGTCGCGAAACGCATGCGCGGTGAACTCGCCCGCCGCCGTTTGAAGCTTGCGTGTACCGACTCCCTCCACCAACGACTCGACCCGGCTGCGGTGCTCGATCAGATCAGCAATCGTGCCAATCTTCAGGCCATGCACCGCCGCGAAAGTCTGCAAATCAGGCAAGCGCGCCATCGTGCCGTCGTCTTTCATGATCTCGCAGATCACTGCTGCTGGCGTGCAACCCGCCATGCTCGCCAAGTCGCAACCCGCCTCCGTATGCCCCGCGCGCATCAGCACGCCACCGTCAACGGCTTGCAGCGGGAAGATGTGCCCAGGCTGCACCAGGTCGTCAGCTTTTGATTGTTTGGCCACCGCCGCTTGAACGGTGCGTGCGCGGTCTGCCGCAGAGATGCCCGTCGTGACACCTTCTGCCGCCTCAATCGACACGGTGAACGCCGTACCCATCTTGGTGCCGTTGCGCACGGCCATCGGCGGCAGTTTGAGCCGCTCACAATGCGCACGGGTGAGGGTCAGGCAAATCAGCCCCCGGCCAAAACGCGCCATGAAATTGATCGCCTCGGCAGTCACATGGTCTGCCGCCAACACCAGGTCGCCTTCGTTCTCGCGGTCTTCTTCATCCACCAAAATCACCATGCGCCCGGCGCGCATATCGGCAACGATGCCTTCAACTGACGAGATGGCGACGGTCTGTGTTATCGGGGTCATGGGTTGGGATGGCTTGGGCTGGATTTCGTCAATTCGTGGCTCAGCATGCGCTCCACACCGAGCATGCGCTCTACATACCGGGCAATCTGGTCAATTTCAAGGTTCACCCGCGCGCCAGCGGCAATCGCTCCCAGCGCCGTGTTTTCAACCGTGTGTGGAATCAAGTTCATACTAATCTGGCAGCCATCGGGCAAATCTGCTACGCGATTCACGGTCAAGCTCACGCCATTCACGGTGATGGATCCTTTGTAGGCAAGGTATTTTGCAAGCCCTCGCGGCGCGAGAATAAGCAGCTCCCAGCTTTCGCCCACCTGCTCAAATTTGGAAACAGTTCCCACGCCGTCCACATGGCCCGACACCAGGTGCCCGCCCAACCGATCGTTTGCGCGCAAGGCTTTTTCAAGGTTAACCGGGCCAGGCTGCGACAACCCAGCGGTTTTGTCCAATGATTCTGCTGACACGTCCACCGTGAACTGGTGCGTGCCAACGTCCAGCGCAGTCACCGTCATGCAAGCCCCGCTGATGGCGATGCTGTCGCCCAAGCTCACATCGTCCAGATAGTGGGGAGGACACTCAATAGCCAATCGTTTGCCATGAGACAAAGAGCTTCCAAGGGCGTGAATGGCGGCGATGCGCCCCACGCCGGTGATGATTCCGGTAAACATGGAGGATATTTTCGCAGGAATAGTCCTGCACTTCGGTGCGGTCTCGTCTAAAACGTGTCGCGGCCAGGAATTCGGGCCAGAATTCGCAAGTCCGGCCCCACCCTGTCGGTCGATTTGAAGGTGAGTGGCACCGAAGCCGTCAAATCCGCGAGAGGCCCAAAGCTAGCCATGTCGCGTCCCTGGCCAATCAACATTGGAGCCAGATACACCAAAAATTCGTCCACCAACCCCTCGCGAATCAAAGAGCCGTTCAAACGATGCCCGGCCTCCACATGCAACTCATTCACCTCGCGCCGCGCTAAATCCAGCATCATGGCTTGCAAATCTACTTTGTTGTGGGTGCCATCCGTCTGGCCTGGAAGGTAAATCACGGTGGCCCCGCGCTTCTCAAGAGCGGTCTGTTTTGCATCATTCGCCTGCGCTGCGTAAATGAAAACTTTGCGCTGTGACGCAAAAAGCAGCGCATCCAGCGGCGTTTCCAGGCGACTGTCCACCACCACCAAATGTGGCTGGCGCGGCGTGTCCACCAGGCGTACGTCCAACCGGGGGTTATCTTCCAGCACAGTGCCAATCCCCGTCAGCACCGCGCACGAACGCGCACGCCAGACATGACCGTCCGCGCGCGCGCACTCGCCCGTAATCCACTGGCTTTTCCCGTTCTCCAGTGCCGTCTTGCCATCCAGCGAAGCCGCAATCTTCATCCTCACCCAGGGCGTTCTGCGAATCATCCGGCTGAAGAAACCGATGTTCAGCTCGCGCGACTGTTCTGCACCCGGCCCGATTTCAACCTCAACACCCGCAGCACGCAGCCGCGCGAAGCCCTGGGCGCAGACCAATGGATTCGGGTCGGCAATTGATGCCACCACCTTTTTGATACCTGCTGCGATCAGGGCATCGCAACACGGGCCTGTTCGTCCGTGGTGAGAACAAGGCTCCAGCGTCACATATGCGGTTGCTCCGTCGACTGAGTGGCCTTTGGCCTGCGCGTCACGCAAGGCAACAATCTCGGCATGCGGGCCGCCTGCGAGTTGGGTGTAACCTTGGCCCAGCACCTTGCCAGTTGAAGAAACGATGACGCAGCCGACGGCTGGGTTGGGAGGAGGTAAGTAGCGGCCAGAGGCGGCCAATTGCAATGCAGCAGCGATCACAAACTGGGCTCTCCAAAGGCTCGGATGTAAAAACAGTCACGAAAGGGAGATATCGGCATCAGCCCAGTTTACCGCTCAGCCCCCAAGCAAAACCGATTGTCGGAATGGCGTAGCGAAGCGCAAGCAGGCCGACTAAGCTTCGCAACATGAAAGTTCGCCAAACTGGTTTTACCCTCATTGAATTGCTGATCGTCGTAGCGATAGCGGCGATTCTGTTGGCTTTGGCCACACCGAGTTTCCGCGAGATGCTGGTGAAGC
>JANOTE010000329.1:0-1987 GCA_031416195.1 Rhodoferax sp. | reverse complement strand
ACCGCCTTCGGGGCCAAGGTCGATGAGCCAGTCGCTGGCGCGGATCACGTCCAGGTTGTGTTCGATCACAATCAGCGAGTGGCCTGCGTCAAGCAGCTTGCGCATGGCGCGCATGAGCTTGGCAATGTCGTCAAAATGCAGACCAGTCGTGGGCTCGTCAAACATGAAGAGCGTGCCGCGCGTGGCAACCGGCTGGCGGCTGGAGGTGGCGGCTTTGGCTGCCTGCGCGAGGAAGCCCGCCAGCTTGAGGCGCTGGGATTCGCCACCCGATAACGTCGGCACGGGTTGGCCGAGCTTGACGTACTCCAGCCCCACATCGATGATAGGTTGCAGCGCACGGATCACATCGCGGTCTTTTTCGAACACCAGGGCGGCTTCGCTCACGGTGAGGTTCAGCACGTCGGCTACGTTCAGGCTGACCAGGCGGGCGGTCACCGCGTCACGCCGCTCAATCATCACCTCCAGAATCTCGGGGCGGTAGCGCTTGCCATCGCAATCCGGGCAGCGCAGGTAGACATCGCTCAGGAACTGCATCTCAACATGCTCAAAACCCGAGCCACCGCAGGTAGGGCAACGCCCGTCGCCACTGTTAAAACTGAATTTACTGGCGGTGTAGCTGCGTTGGCGTGCCAGGTAAGCATTGGCAAAAATTTCGCGGATGGCATCCCACGCGCCGACGTAACTGGCCGGGTTGGAGCGCGCGGTTTTACCGATGGGCGATTGATCGACGAACACGACTTCGCTCAGATGATCGGCCCCAAAAAGGCGACCATGCGCGCCGGGTGTTTCCGTCGCTTTGCCAAAGTGACGCATCAACGCGGGGGCCAGCACGTCTTGAATCAGGGTCGATTTGCCCGAGCCACTGACCCCCGTCACGCACACCAAGCGCTGCAAGGGGAATTCGACCGTCACGTCTTTCAAATTGTGCTCGGTGGCGCGCTCCAAAATCAACTTGGGCGTGTTATCCGCCACCAGCCGCTTGAAGCCTACGCTCACCTGCTTGCGCCCACCCAGGTAGGCACCGGTGAGCGTGTCTGCACTGCGCAAATCGTGCGTGCTACCGTCAAATACGATCTGTCCACCGCGCTCACCGGGGCCGGGGCCCATGTCGATCATGCGGTCTGCGGCCAGCATCACTGCGGGGTCATGCTCGACGACGACCAGCGTGTTTCCCGCATCGCGCAGGCGCTGCATCGCTTCGATGATGCGGTGCATGTCGCGCGGGTGCAGGCCGATGCTGGGCTCGTCCAGCACAAACAAGGTGTTGACCAGTGACGTGCCCAAGGCGGTTGTCAAGTTGATGCGCTGAACCTCGCCGCCGGACAGCGTGCGACTTTGGCGATCCAGCGTCAAATAGCCAATGCCCACGTCGCACAGGTATTTCAGGCGAGTGGTAATTTCTTCGAACAGGAGCTTCAGCGCTTGCGTTTCTCCCTTACTTTGATTGACAGTGACTGCGTTCAACCCGGTCTTGTCACTCTGCATCAGGTCAAAAAACCGTCGCAACCGATCCAGCGGAAGGAGCATCAAGTCATGCAGACTCAAGCCTGGCAGGCCCTCCAGTTGCGCACGCGACCACTTCACGCCCACGGGCAAAACGCGTTTTACCGGGTCGAGCACCCGGTCTGCATCGGTCTTGCTGCCAATACGCCACAGCAGGCTCTCCGTCTTCAGCCGCGCGCCGCCGCAGGTGCCACACGGCGTGTAGCTGCGGTATTTGGACAGCAGCACACGGATGTGCATCTTGTAGGCTTTCGTTTCCAGGTACTCAAAGAAGCGCTTGATGCCAAACCAGTGCTGGCTCCACTTGCCGTTCCAGTTCGGCGAGCCGTTGATCACCCACTGCTGATGCTCGGGCGTGAGCTTGTACCAGGGCGTATCGCGCGGAATGCCCGCAGCTTCGGCGTGGCGCATCAAATCGTCCTGCGCTTCTTTCCACGCGGGCGTTTGCATCACCTTGATGGCCCCGGCGCGCAACGTGAGCTTG
>JANOTE010000328.1:0-2337 GCA_031416195.1 Rhodoferax sp. | reverse complement strand
TGCCCCAGCGCACAGTGAACTGGAACCTGTACCAACGCTGGCACGCTCCTGTTTGGGTTGCCAGTGATCGCCGTTGGCCCGACAACCAGTAGCTTTTTTCCAGATCGGCTGAGCTCATTGATCAGTTGCTGTACCTCGCCCAGCCTTTGTGCAGCTGTGAGCTTGCCTTTGGGGTCGGTATGCGCAGCGGGATTGATGGAACGCTTTGAGCATTTGGATGACCGACACTGGACTACACAAGCATTTCGTCTGACGCGTATTTCATGAAAGGCCGCCCTGGGGAAAAACACCTCTGTAATTTCCTTTGACGCCGTCGCGTCCAGCAAAAAAATTTGGGGCGACTGATGTTGGCTTGACTGTGGCTTGAAGCGGGTGATGTCGCGGCGGTGGTGTACTGTAATTTTTCCCGATGCCGTATCAAAGTCGATGGACTGTAGTATTTTCTTCCGGGCGAAAGCTTGTTTTAAGTGTTCGAGCAGTTTTGCGACCTGCTCAAAACTTGGTGCAGTGCTGAGCGTGTGCAGCACCTGCTGGTCAGATTGACTAGGCTGGGGCCGTGGGGTGCAAGTGCGTAAAGCTTGAACTGCGGCATTCAGCCCCCCACCACGCCGCACCGCCCTGGCGATGAGTGGATGCAGTGAGCTACCCGATTGCAGCAGGCTGGCGATTTCGGCACACAGCACGCTTGCTGCGGGGGGCAGTGAGTGGTGCCGCAGCATCGCGATATTGAACTCAATTTTTTCCAGGCAGACTGAAGAGAACCCCTCGTCGATGACCACTAAATCAGGCACCCGGGCATCCAGCATGCCCCTGTCTAACGGTAAAAAGGCGTGGGTATAGATGAACACGCGGCCAAAGTCAAACTGGTCAATATACGGGCAGCCGTTATAGGAATTGCATCGTTCACCCCCGCTTGAGGCGCAGAGCCGGGTGTACACCGATTGGCCGGCCTGGGTGATTTTGGCTGCGATCTGATGCCTACTGCAAAGTGGCTTGCCATTGGCTGCCTCATGGTTGCGGCCACCGATGATGCGCACGCCGCAGTTGGGGTTGAACTGCTTGATTAAGGCCATCCATTCCTGCGCCAGTGCATGGGTGGGGACATAAACTTCGATACGCCAGTCGTTGTTGGCATGGGCGATTTGGCGTGCAAAGCTGGTCGTCTTTCCCCCGCCCGCAGGGGATCGAATCACGGTGACAGCCATGGTTAAAAGACGCTATTGAGAATTGCATCCAAGCTGTCTTGGATCGTGCTCACATCCTGATAATCGCCTTGAAAATGGGCTGAAAGGCCCTCGATTCGGCGTGATTTGCGGCGCTGGTTCGCAGAATTACCGAATTTGCGCATCGCACTGTCAATGGCGGAGCGAATCTGCGCATCGCTAGCCCGGTCAGCGATATCGGCCGGACTGTGCTTGGATGCATCGGCGTTCAAGACACGTTGCCGTATCGTCGAATGCAAAACCTTGATGTCTGTCCCTTCGGCGCCTTTGTCTGCGACATAGCTTGCTGCAGCCTGAACGATGGGCCGGTGAAAGCCGTCGCCGCCAGTATGGTCACCGATCCGACCCAGGAAATAATCGAATCCTTGCCCTTCGCTGCTTTTGAATGTCGCATTGCCCAGAGAGCCTAGCGTGTAAATGGCGGCATCAGGCGATGGAAGTTGCAGATCCACGCTGCCCGACTTCTTTGTGGTGAAACCAGAGCGGATCGGAAACGGATCGGGCATGCCAATAAATATTGGAGCCGCGGTGTAGTGGGCCTGCACGTGTTGGAACAAGGACGCGTCGATTAGCGAGATTCCTGCCGCGCTATTGACGTGCTTGGCCCATGACTTCAATGCTGTATCTGGCACTGGCGAAGTCAGCCAAAACCAAAGATGGATCGACACCCTAATTTTGTTAAATACGCCAGCACTTGACGAAAGCTGCCAGTGAAAAGACGCACTGTGAAATTCTGGTGGAAGCAGTTGAACCAAGTGCTCGCAAATTTGCTGCAAATTGCGCGACGTGAGTTTTAGTCCAATGGGCAAGCCGTATTTATCGACATCGATTTCAATGTAATGGCGCCCCGCTTCAGGTGTCCTGAAATTACCTTTGAAATCGATACCTTCCCCGCTGCCAGTACGCGTGACGGGCCTACCAATGATTTCATCGGAGTCAGGTGCGCCTCTGATGACGAGGGCTCTGTGTTGCTTTTCCAGAAATTTGAGAACTGCACTTAGCTCCTCAATACTGTTTATGCCAATCGGCTTCATGGCGGTGAAAAGGTACCCGGCATCGTATTGCGCCACGGTAATTTCAGACTTTCTTGACATCTTCGCAAATTGTTTGGTGG
>JANOTE010000327.1:0-3749 GCA_031416195.1 Rhodoferax sp. | reverse complement strand
CTGATTTGTGCCGAACAATGGAAATTGTAATTGTCGTGTTTACTACAATTTTCTACAGAACATTCGCTGATTGTCGCGCTTGTTACGTATTAAATATTTCCATATTTAAACCTATCTATATAATTTTAATAACAAATGTTTGCTGGCATGTTTCTGGCTTAGAGTTGATTGAAAGATATTCTTTTCTCAATTTTGACCAAGGGGCAATTCATGCAATCTACAACAGCATTCGTTGGTATTCAGGAGGCAAAGCCGCTCGAACAGTTGCTTGAGCAAATCGCCGATCACAAGGGATGTGGCACGTCCAGTGAAGGTGGCAAAGCCAGTTGCGGTTCATCAGGCGGGCCGGCGGACATGGCACCCGAGGTGTGGGAAAAGGTTAAAAACCATCCGTGTTACAGCGAGGAGGCGCATCACCATTATGCGCGCATGCACGTCGCAGTGGCGCCTGCCTGCAACATTCAGTGCAATTATTGCAACCGCAAATACGACTGTGCCAATGAATCGCGGCCCGGAGTGGTCAGCGAGAAATTGACGCCAGAGCAGGCTGCGAAAAAAGTGCTCGCGGTGGCCTCCGCGATTCCGCAGATGACGGTACTCGGTGTTGCCGGTCCCGGCGACCCCCTGGCCAACCCCGCCAAGACCTTCAAGACCTTCGAGCTGATTGCCGGAACCGCACCGGATATCAAGCTGTGCTTGTCCACCAACGGGCTGGCACTGCCCGATCACGTGGATACCATCAAGGCGTTCAACGTGGATCACGTAACGATCACGATAAATATGGTCGACCCCGAAATCGGTCAGCACATCTACCCGTGGATTTTCTGGAAGAACAAGCGTGTCACCGGTATCGAGGCTTCGCGAATTCTGACCGAGCGCCAGATGCTGGGGCTGGAGATGCTCACTGCTGCCGGGGTGCTGTGCAAGATCAATTCAGTGATGATTCCCGGCATTAACGACAAGCATCTTGCCGAAGTGAACAAGGCGGTCAAATCCCGCGGTGCTTTCCTGCATAACATTATGCCGCTGATTTCGGCACCCGAGCATGGCACCGTGTTTGGTCTTAATGGCCAACGCGGCCCCACTGCGCAAGAGCTGAAAGCGTTGCAGGATTCGTGCGAAGGCGACATGAACATGATGCGCCATTGCCGCCAGTGTCGTGCCGATGCTGTAGGTCTGTTGGGCGAAGATCGCAGCGCGGAGTTTACGACCGAAAAAATCGACGCGATGAAGGAAGTGGTTTACGACGCCGAAACGCGCAAAGCCTATCAGGAGCTGGTCGAAGCCGAACGGATGGAGAAAGTTGCGGCCAAGGTATCGGCCATGGCTGATCTGGATGTGACCGACATCAAAATCCTGATCGCAGTCGCAACCAAGGGTCAGGGGCGCGTCAACGAACACTTTGGTCATGCCACCGAGTTCCAGATTTATGAGGTGGGTTCCGCTGGTACCAAGTTCGTCGGACATAGGCGCGTGGATCTCTACTGTCAGGGCGGTTTTGGCGAGGAAGAGGCATTGCCATCTGTAGTGAACGCGATCAATGACTGTCATGCCGTGTTTGTCGCCAAGATCGGCGGTTGCCCGCGCGACGAATTGAAGGCGGCTGGCATCGACCCGGTGGATCGTTTCGCTCATGAGTTCATTGAAGAGTCTGCGATCACCTACTTCAAGGAGTATTTCGCCAAGGTGTGTGCAGGTGAAATAGTACATCAGGAACGTGGCGACGCAGACATCCGTCAGGGTGCCTACATCGCGGCAGCATGAGAGAGCATTAAGGGAACGCAGATTTATTCGATTTTGTCGTTCCCGCGAAGGCGGGAACCCAATTAATTAAAGCACTGGATCCCCGCCTTCGCGGGGATGACAAATAAATCTGTGTTTTTCGAAAATGTATTTTTTATTAAAGTTAAAGGAGAAAAATCATGGCTTACAAAATCATAGCGTCCCAGTGCACCGGCTGCTCCGCTTGTGAACCCGAGTGCCCCAACGTTGCCATCCGCGAAAAGAACGGCGTATTCATTATTGACCCGAAAAAATGCACCGAGTGCCTCGGGCATTTTGATGATGCGCAGTGTGTGGCTGTTTGCCCGGTTGACGTGACCTGTGTCATCGACAACGCCTATCCACGTTATGCAGTACCTGCTTAAAGCAGATTAAAGGAGATAGAAATAATGAATATTACGATTACACCCAAGGCTGAAAAATTCATGCGTCGCATCGTTCGTTTCGGCGGCGGCCCAGAGGATTCAGGTTTTCGTCTTGTAGTCTCTCCCGGAGGCTGTTCTGGTCTTTCTGCTGAGTTTAGTGCCGAGGCTGCGCCGAAGGCTGGAGAGGCGACGTTTGACTGGAATGGTCTCAAGGTGTTTTTGCCGGCCGAAAGCCGTTTGTTGCTTGAAGGCGTAACAGTTGATTTTGTTGAAACCGCGGTGGATTCAGGGTTCAGTTTCATTAATCCGAATGCAGCATCCAGCTGTTGCAGCTCGTCGGACTCTTCCAGCAAGCCCGATATGGCTTCCAAGCCAGCAATGGCTGCCGTTAGTATTTCTGCAATCAAGCGCGCTTAAACCAACATCATGGTTCCCGCCACTTCTCCCCGCCGTTCCGCCACGCCGCCACTGTCTTTGCTTGGTGGTGATGCGAGTATGGCAGGCTTTGATGACTGGCTGGATAGTGCCTGTCTGGGCGGTGCTATGCCTCCGGCTGTGGCCGCAGATTTACAAAAAGCGGCCATGTCATACCATCTGGATGAAGTGGCCGAAAGCTATCTGTCACTGGCTTATGCCCGTGCTCCCGGACATCCGGCTGTACACATCGCGCTTTACCGTTTCTATTTTTATAAAAATCGTCTGAGTGAGGCGCTTGCAGTGGCACAGCGTTGTCTTGCGAAGACGGCAGTCGCTCTAGGGTTGCCTGTCGACTGGCGTGAAGTATCACCGGCTCATCCGGTGTTTGCAGTTCATGCCGAGAATTACGCTGCTGCACCGCGTTTTTATCTGTTTACTCTAAAAGGCTGTGCGTATTTGAGTATGCGGCTGGGTTATATGGAACAGGGCGAAGCTCTCTTGACCAAGCTGATAGCGCTTGATCCGACCGACAAGCTGAATGGTTCAGTGTTGCGCGGTGTGCTTGATCGCATGGGACAAAATGATGACGAATGATGATGCCGTTGACGTATTTGAAGCTGTGGATTGGCAGGGTCAGTCGCTCGGTTGCGAGAATTGCGCGAATCGCGCCCTGCTCGCTGAAGGACTCTGCAAGTCGCAGCATGCCTGTGTGTTTGACCGCTATGCATTGAGGATAGACAGATTCCTTAACTGGAACCAGCTCCTTGCCAAAGACTATCTCAAGCATCCGTATTTTGAGGTGCGCGCAATCGCGGCAAAGTATGTCGAAGTATTTTATCTGTCGCAACTGGTGACTGATGTTGACGAGACTGTGCGCTGGAGTGCGGCGCTGCGTTTGACGCAACGCCAGCTGTTGCTGTTGCGCCAGGATCCAGATCGTGAAGTGCGGATTAGGGTTGCGACCCGGCTGCCCGAGAGCGAGTTGAAAGCCATGATGCATGATTCGGATTATTTCGTGCGCACCATCGTGGCACGCCGCCTGCCGCCCGGTTTACTGTCACAGATGATTCATGACTCGGATAGCGAGGTACGCGCAGAAGTTGCGAAGCGTATCGGTGTGGACGGGTTGCGTGCTATGGCGACAGATGCCGAGGTTACGGTACGGATGGCTGTCGTGCGGCGTTT
>JANOTE010000326.1:0-4110 GCA_031416195.1 Rhodoferax sp. | reverse complement strand
GTAGGCACCAAAGGCCCGATCAAACTTGTCGTAATGCTTTTCGTCCTTCACCAGGGCGGTGCGGCTCAGGTAATAGAAGTCGTCGATCTTGTAGCCTGCAGGCTCATCGTTGCCCATCGCCCCCTGGGGCCCGACCACGCCTTTTTGCAGTGCTTCCAGGAGCGTCAGGTATTCCTTGACCGACACGGGCAGCTTGGCGGAGCGCAGGGTGTAGAAAAAATCAATCAGCATGTTGCCTCTCCTTTCGCAGTTTGGTTAGCCACGCGGCCTGTCCAGCGAATGAATTAACTGCGCCTTCACCTCGGGCCACTCGCCGCTGCGCAGGCTGTACATCACCGTGTCGCGAATAGTGCCGTCGCGGCGCATCGCGTGGCCGCGGATGATGCCGTCTTTGCGCGCGCCCAGGCGCTCGATGGCGGCTTGGCTGGCGAAGTTGAAGTTGTCTGTGCGCCAGCCCACTACCTTGCAGCCCAGGGTTTCAAAGGCGTGCGTCATCAACAGCAGCTTGGCCGTAGTGTTGACATGGGTTCGCTGGCAGCGCTTGGCGTACCAGGTGTAGCCAATCTCGATGCGTTTTACGGCGGGCAGGATGTCGTGGTAGCTGCTGCTGCCCAGCACCGTGCCGCTTGCGACATCCAGCACGGCAAAGGCGAACCGATTGCCCGCATCGCGCATGGTCAGCGCATCATCGATGTACTTGCGGGTTTGCTCCGGTTCGGGCACTGAGGTGACGCGGATGTTCCACAGCTCGCCATCTGCGGCGGCGGCGCGTATCCCCGTCTCATGCGCCAGCGCCAACGGCACGAGCTTGATGCCACGCCCTTGCAGTTCAACAGATTCCACGAACGCCACTTGAGTTGCCTTCAACGTTAAATCAACGGTTGTGGCGCTGCATGAACACCAGCTTTTCAAACAGCGTCACGTCCTGCTCGTTCTTCAGCAGAGCACCCACCAGCGGTGGCACCGCCACTTTGTCGTCTTTACTTTGCAGGGCTTCCAGCGGAATGTCTTCAGCGACCAGCAGCTTGAGCCAGTCCAGCAGTTCGCTGGTGGATGGTTTTTTCTTCAGCCCCGGCAGATTGCGCACATCGTAAAACGTTTTCATGGCCGCGGTCAGCAGCTCTTTTTTGAGCCCCGGAAAATGCACGTCGATGATCAGCTTCATCGTTTCTGCATCGGGGAATTTGATGTAGTGAAAGAAGCAGCGGCGCAGGAACGCATCCGGCAGCTCTTTTTCGTTGTTGGACGTGATGAACACCAGCGGGCGGTGCCGGGCGCGTACCAGCTCACGGGTTTCGTAGCAGTAAAACTCCATGCGGTCGATTTCGCGCAGCAAATCGTTGGGAAACTCGATGTCGGCCTTGTCGATCTCGTCAATCAGCAGCGCCACCGGCGCATCGGCGGTGAAGGCCTCCCACAGCACGCCTTTGACGATGTAGTTGTGGATGTCCTTGACTTTCTCGTCACCTAGTTGCGAGTCGCGCAGGCGGCTCACCGCGTCGTACTCGTACAGGCCCTGCTGTGCCTTGGTGGTGGACTTGATGTGCCATTGCAGCAGCGGCATTTTCAGCGCCTCGGCCACTTCCTCGGCCAGCATGGTTTTGCCAGTGCCGGGCTCGCCCTTTACCAGGAGTGGGCGTTTGAGCGTGATGGCGGCGTTCACAGAGAGCATCAGGTCATGCGTGGCGACGTAGTTTTTGGTACCGTGGAATTTCATGGGCGGTGGTGGAGGTCAGGAATTGAGATAAAAAGGGCAGGCAGCGGTAGATATAATCTAGCACTGAAGTTGGTATCCCCCATCGCTTGATTGTCCGCGCAAAATGAAGAAACTGCTGTTGCCCCTGCTCACCTCGATTGTCACTTTTGTGACGATGTTTTCTGTCCACGTTGCTGCCACCGCGCAAGAGGCCAAGGCTGAACTCAAGGGTGACAGCAAAGCCGGCGAACGCAAAATCGCGATGTGCATTGGCTGCCACGGCATCGCCGGCTACCAGGCCAGCTTCCCCGAGATTTACAAAGTGCCGAAAATCTCCGGCCAGGGCGCAAAGTACATTGTGTCGGCCTTAAACGCCTACTCCAAGGGCGAGCGCAAACACCCCACGATGCGCGCAGTTGCTCAATCGATGACTGAGCAAGATATGCTGGACGTTGGCGCCTACTATGAGTCGCACGGTGTGGTGGCTGGTGCGCCTGCACTGCCCAAGGCACCCGAGGGCTCGGCCAAAGTGACCGCGTTGCTTGCAAAAGGCGCTTGCGTGTCCTGTCACGGTGCCAACTTTGCAGCGCCGATTGACCCCACTTACCCCAAAATCGCCGGCCAGCATGGCGACTACCTGTTCGTCGCACTGAAATCCTATAAAACCGAGAACAACCCTAAAGTGGGCCGCGCCAATGGCGTGATGGGCGGCATCGCCAAACAATTCACCAATGCAGAGATGAAGGAGTTGGCTGGCTACATCAGCGGTCTGCCGGGTGATCTGAAAGTGATGCGGCAATCAAGTTTTCGCTGAAGCTGTTTCGCCTCTCAAACAAGCCGCTGATGAAGCGGCTTTTTTTGCGACTTTTTCACGGCAATCACCGCTAGTGCTGGGTCGCCCGGCGCTGGACGCAGTCGATGTAAGCCTGTCCGTCCGGTGGCCTGCTTGAGCGCTGGCTCTCCCAAATCATCGTGCCCAGGCACTCCATCGCGCTGTGGTGCGCGTCGTGCAGCGAGTCCAACCGCGCGGTCAGCAACTCCACCGCCTGGCGAATGCCGCGTGGCTGGTCGATGCTGCACTGCTCGCTCAACGTGAGATGCATCGACAAATGCAAAAACGCGCTGGTCTTGCCGGGCTCCTCAGTGCCCATGGCGAGGAGCGCGGAATCCACATCGCTCAAATCAGCGTGGTACTCGGGGTGCTCGTCAATCCACAGACTGGCAATGGTTTCGATGGCTTCGAGCGGCTGATTTGCCTGGGCTTTGGCAAAAGTGGCGCAAAAGAAACGGCGAACGTCGGCTTGGGTGGGTTGGAACAGCATGACTGCGATTATACCCGTTTCAAATCATTTTACTACAAATGTGGTAAATAATGTCTGTTTTTACCGCGTTTTTGTCTGTTGCAGGCGTTTTTGCACCTTTTTTATGAATTAATCGTGCTCTGGCTCCCGTATTATTTGCATAACAAGCTATATAATAAATAGCATTTT
Source organism: Rhodoferax sp. (assembly GCA_031416195.1). Taxonomy (GTDB): domain Bacteria; phylum Pseudomonadota; class Gammaproteobacteria; order Burkholderiales; family Burkholderiaceae_C; genus JANYCG01. Next base: position 924 of record JANOTE010000326.1, on the reverse strand, counting down.
GAATTGTTCCAAAGTTCGGAAAAGTGCGCTGAAAGTACGCGCTGTTTCAGTTCGATGCGGAACCCTCAAGCGCGATAAGATGGTGACCATGACAACCCCACAAGCCTACATCTGCGATGCCATTCGCACCCCATTCGGTCGTTACGGCGGCGCTTTAAGCAGTGTGCGCACTGACGATTTGGCGGCCATCCCGCTCAAGGCGCTGATGTCACGCAACCCGAATGTCGATTGGCTGGCGGTGACGGACGTGATCTACGGCTGTGTCAATCAAGCCGGTGAAGACAACCGCAATGTCGCCCACATGGCCAGCCTGCTGGCGGGCCTGCCGCTGGAGATTCCGGGGGCCACCATCAACCGCTTGTGCGGCTCGGGCATGGACGCTGTGGGTACGGCGGCGCGCGCCATCAAGGCGGGCGAAGCGACGCTGATGATCGCGGGTGGGGTCGAGAGCATGAGCCGCGCGCCGTTCGTCATGGGCAAGGCCGAGAGCGCCTTTAGCCGCGCTGCGCAGATGTACGACACGACCATCGGCTGGCGTTTCGTCAACAAGCTGATGAAAGAGAAATACGGCACCCACGCCATGCCCGAGACGGCAGAGAACGTGGCGGCGGATTACAACATCAGCCGTGAAGACCAGGACAAGATGGCGCTGGCCTCGCAACTCAAAGCGGTCGCGGCGCAAAAGGCTGGCTTTTTTGATGCCGAAATCACGCCTGTGACGATTCCCCAGAAAAAGGGAGATGCCATCGTCGTCAGCAAAGACGAGCACCCGCGTGAAACCAGTCTGGAAGCGCTGGCCAAACTCAAAGGCGCGGTGCGCCCCGAAGGCAGCGTGACAGCAGGCAATGCCAGCGGCATCAACGATGGCGCCTGTGCGCTCTTACTGGCCGATGAAGCCACGGCAAAACAAAACGGCCTCACGCC
>JANOTE010000325.1:0-2919 GCA_031416195.1 Rhodoferax sp. | reverse complement strand
CGGTGCAGGAGATGCATGCGATGTTGGCCTCGGGTTGATTACGCGGTTGGCGTGAAATAGGGTTCACGCCGAAGGCGACCAATAGGGTTCACGCCGAAGGCGTGAAGGCCAACCGCACATAAATCGGCGCAAACGCCTCAGCCTGCGTAATCTCGACCAGAATCTCCTTGGCCAGTTCGAGTAGCGCCAGGAAGGTGACCACCAGCACGGGCATGCCTTTGCTGGCATCGAACAGGTTCTCAAACTCGATGAACTTCTTGCCTTGCAGGTGGCGCAGCACGATGCTCATGTGCTCGCGCACGGAGAGTTCTTCGCGCGTGATTCTGTGGTGCTGTACCAGCTTGGCGCGCTGCATGATGCTGGCCCAGGCCTCTTGCAGATCGACCACATTCACATCCGGGAAGCGTGGCTGCAGCGATTGCTCAATGAACACCTGCGCCTTCAAGAAATCGCGGCCAAACTGCGGCATGGCGTTGAGCTTGGCGCCAGCCAGCTTCATCTGCTCGTACTCCAGCAGGCGGCGCACCAGTTCGGCGCGTGGATCTTCAGGCTCCTGACCCTCAGCCACTTTGCGCGGCGGCAACAGCATGCGCGACTTGATCTCGATCAGCATCGCCGCCATCAGTAAATACTCAGCAGCTAGCTCCAGGTTGCGCACCTTGATCTCCTCGACATAGACAAGATACTGCCGCGTGACCCCCGCCATGGGGATGTCCAGGATGTTGAAATTCTGCTTACGGATCAGATACAAGAGCAAGTCCAACGGGCCTTCAAAAGCCTCCAGAAAAACCTCCAGGGCATCTGGCGGGATGTACAAATCCTGCGGCATCGCGAACAGCGGCTCACCGTACAGGCGCGCGAGGGCGACCTGGTCGATCACCTGCGGCATAGTCTCGGCGGTGTCGCCTGGGTCAGGGAGCTGAGTGGCTGTTGCAATCATTGGCCGATTAGCACAGGAATCGAAGAGTTGAATGACAGTTAAACTGCTATGTATTTAATAGCTTTTTGTGCTTATTATTCGGGAGCTAAACTGCTTTTTTGTTACTAATTTACCTTCCAAAGTACAAAAACAGTCTAAATATACCCATATTAGGTATATTGAGTGCTTAATTGACCTATTTGGCGTCAGTCTGGTAAACGTAAGGCTTCTGCTCCACTTCGCCCGCGCGGTAGTCGCTCCAAGCGGCGCGATCCACCGATTTGTCCCACAGCAAGGCGCGGCCCGCACGCTGCTCCGACTCCAGCGAAGGTTTGTCTGCCTTCAGTTTGTCGATGAACAGCGTGACATCAGACTGGTAATGGGGGCGGCGGAAGATGGAGATAATCGAAAAGCTCATCGCATCATTTTACAGGGACGACCATGCTAACCATACGTTTGAAGAGGATATGCACCATGGGGTTGATGTCTGCATTGCTGGCGCTGGTGGCGTGCGATCCGCAGCGCATCAGCGAGCTAGAGGAAGGTGTATCCACCGAAGCCGATGTGCGTACACGTTTTGGCGAGCCTGAAAAGGTGTGGGACGCGCCTGGCGGTGGTCGCACGTTTGAATACAACCGCCAGCCCGAAGGCCACAAAAACTACCACATCACCATCGGCACCGATGGCAAGATGAGTGCCCTGCGCCAGTTGCTGTCACCCGAGAACTTCGCCAAGATCACCCCCGGCATGATGATGGAAGACGTGCGCAAAGCATTGGGCAAGCCGATGAAGATTACGCCCTACGAGCCCAAACGCGAGATCCACTCCGACTGGCGCTACATGGACAGCACCAACGCGTCTGATTCCAAAATCTTCACCGTGGTGTTCAATGCTGATTTGCGGGTGGTGTCTACCGGCTCGGTGCGGGATCCGTCACTTGATCCGAAGTAGGCCTAGACAGTCTTCTGTCTCACGTGCGGCAGGCTGCTGGCCAACCGCAGCATCGCCCAGTAACCCCTCTGCAACTCCATGCGATGGACGATGTTGTTGCGTTTCAGAATGCTGTGCGCCCGAGACAGCTTCCAGCAGGCGATCTGCGTAAACATGTGGTGCTCGCAGTGGTAGTTGACCCAGTACGGCGCAATCAGGACGCGCTCCAGTAGGTTGGCATCGGTGGTGCGTGCGTGGCGCAGCGGGTCAGGCTCGTTCTTCGCAACCAGCGCGTGCTCGGAGATGTTGCGCAGGCGGGTGATGAGCGGCAGCCACGTCATCATGGGCAGCAGCCACATCAGCACCCAGGCCCACCAAAAGCCGACGGCGCTGAACAGCACCAGCCCCACCGCATTTTGAAAGTAAAAATGCGGTTGCCGCCTCAGCTCAGTCGCCCCTATCGCCAGCACGGACTCACCGGGTTTGCGGGCTTTTAGTGCGGCTGTCAGCGCACCGAGCCGCTGTTTGAAGAACGTCTGCCCCGTCAAATCTCGAACCATCTTGCGCTTGAGTGAATCGCGTGAGATGGGGAACGGCGCGGACAAAATCAGGTCTGGGTCGTCCGTCTGCTGCACAAAGCGGTGGTGCTGTAAGTGGTAAGCGCGGTACGCGTGCAAATCAGTGCCGCAAAACCATTTACCCACAAAGTCGTTCACCCTCCGGTTCACATGCAGCGCGCCGTGGGCTGCGTCATGCATCAGGATGAAGAGGCCCAACTGCCGGTTGCCAATCAACATCACGGCCAGCGGAATGGTGATGGGCCAGATTGCGCCAATGGCCATCGCTGCCCCGATAACGAGCCAGCAATGCGCCACCAACAGCAGGCCGACCCAGTTGGAGCGGGCAGACAGGTTTTGCCATTCTTCAGTTGAGAAGAAGTCTTCGGGTTTGACGCGGGCGGCGGGGGTCATAGAGTGCAAAGAAATGCTTCGAATACGACCCTCATTTTAGCGGTGATCGGGTTACCGCACCCGCATCCCAGGTTGTGCTCCAGGCGAAGGCTCCAGCAC
>JANOTE010000324.1:0-1901 GCA_031416195.1 Rhodoferax sp. | reverse complement strand
AGATCATCCCCTGGGCGCTGAAGAAAAATATCGATGTAACGCACCGCGCAGACAATCGCCTCGATTGGCGTTTGATCAAGGTGAACTGACCGCAACGGCTGCGCACATCACAACAAAAAGGGCCACTTGTGGCCCTTTTTTTGCATTGTTTTGGTCTTGCAGTCGGCTGTGCATCAAGCCGGTCAACTCACAGCTCGTGTGTACAGCGCTACATATTAAGTAGCTACTTATGAAATTTATACGAGGGCTAGAGGCATATTTTATTAAATAAGATGCTCAAAAAATGAAAATTTGGTCAATATTCTATAAAAATTAACCTACAGGTTAATTTTTATAGAAACACCCCAAAACATCTTTAAACGATGCGACTCTTCTTCCCCACCCAGTAGCGGTCGCGCAACGGCTTCTTGTACAGCTTGCCGGTTGGCAGCCTTGGCAATGCGGCATCAAAATCAATTGTCCTGGGGCACTTCAATTTGGCCAGATGGGCATGGCAATAAGCGATCAACTCGGCCTCCAGCGCAGGGCTTGCGTGCTCACCTGGTATTAACTGAACCACGGCTTTGACCTCTTCGCCCAAGTCTTCATTGGGCACGCCAAACACGGCGGCATCGGCTACTTTGGGATGCACGATCAGCAGGTTCTCGCACTCCTGCGGATAAATGTTGACGCCACCGCTGATGATCATGAAGGTGGAGCGATCCGTCAGGTGCAAAAAGCCGTCATCGTCCACGTAGCCCACATCGCCCACGGTGGTCATGGTGCCATCGCTGGAGCGTGTGAGCGCGGTGCGCTCGGCATCGTTGAAGTAGACGAACGGTGACGCAGTCTTGAACCAGATTTCGCCCGGTGTTCCTTTCGCCGCAGGCTGCATTTGATCATCCAGAATATGCAAATCGCCCATCATCACCTTGCCCACCGTGCCCCGGTGCGCCAGCCATTCGGCGCTGTTGCAGGCGGTAAAGCCCATGGCCTCAGTTGCACCGTAATACTCATGAATGATTGGCCCCCACCAGTCGATCATTTGCTCTTTGGTCTGCACCGGGCAGGGTGCGGCGGCATGCACGGCGACCTCGAGTGAAGACAGGTCGTACCTCGTGCGCGCATCCAGCGGCAACTTCAGCATGCGGTTGAACATGGTGGGTACAAGTTGCGAGTGCGTGACTTTATGTTTTTCGACCATCGCCAGATAGGCCTCAGGGTCGAAGTGCTCCATGATCACCACGGTGCCGCCATTGCGAATCGCCAGCGCCACCGCCGCCTGCGGTGCCGCGTGGTACAGCGGCGCGGGCGACAGATAGATCATGCCGGCGCGGTACTGCCACAGCTTGTTGAGAAAGGCAAAAACCGGTAGCTCGGCCGTGGGCGGCTCTTCTGGCAACGGCCTTAGCACCCCTTTGGGGCGGCCTGTCGTGCCTGATGAATACAGCATTGAGGTGCCCAGGCATTCATCGTTGACGGGCGAATCTGGCTGGGCTTGAATCGAGCTGGCGTAGTCCGCAAACAGGCCTTCGGTACCAGGGTCGGCAGATGCATCATTCACCACCAAACACAGCCGCACGCCAGGGCAATTTTTAAGCGCCTCCTTCGCCACCGCCAGCTTTTCACGTGACGTGATCAGCACCTGACTTTCGCTGTTTACCAAAATGTAGGCCAACTCTTCAGCGGTCAAGAATGAATTGATGCAGGTGTAGTACAGGCCCGAACGATGCCCCGCCGCGCAGCACTCCAGGTAGCGGTTGTTGTTCTCCATGAAGATCGCGTAGTGATCCAGCCGCTGCAACCCATTGGCGCGCAGCAGATGCGCCAAGCGGTTGCTGCGCTGATCCAGCTCGCCATAACTCACAGTTTCACCTGTGCTGGCCATGATGAAGGCGGGGTGGGTGGGGTCTGCTTTGGCC
>JANOTE010000323.1:0-10267 GCA_031416195.1 Rhodoferax sp. | reverse complement strand
GGCGCCGAGATCGAGCGCGGCGAATTCAAGCGCATGACCGGCCTTGGTGAGCGTACGGCGGTCAATCTGCTGAGCGCGCTTATCCAACGGGGCTTGCTCAGCACCGACTCTCCCCAAGGCAAGGTCAGGTTCGGCCTGCCGTTGCATGCGCTGCGCTTCTACTTTCCGGCACTGTGGCCTGAGGCTGAAGCAGACTTGCCCAGCTGACGCGACGCACGACCACGGGGCTTCTCCCCTGCCAGCCATCAACCCTTTTCGGCGCTATACCGACTGCGAGTCGAGCCCGAACTGCGTGCCGGGTTGGAGGCCGTGCGTCACCAGGGCGAGACACCCTCCGAATTCGTCGAGGCTCGATGCGCAGCGCCGTGGAGTTCAGGCGAGTGCAGACGAGTCAAGTATTGTGTTGGCGGACGTAACCACCCAAGTTGGATCACAACCTCAAGGCAGCTGACTGCAACCTTTTGCATTGGTGACTAGGCCGGCAGGCGTAGCCAGACATTGATCCTGATCGTCACTAATACCATCACCATCAGTATCTACCAGTGTGAAATCACGGGTGTAGGCCACCACCGATGATTTGGGCGCGACATAAAGCGGCCAAGTGATATTGGCGCCAGTGGCAAAGTCAATATATTGCCCACACTTCAACGGATTGCTTAAGGCCTCGGGGCAAGCAACATTGCTGGCATTGGCGCCTGCATTTGCAAACAAGCGGGTTTGCATGGTTGCATCTGCCGCGCTGACCGGAATAATCTCGACGTTGGTCAATGTGATGCGAATACCGGGCGCGAGACGGTCAAAGTACAAGCGTGCACCGATATCACGTGTAATTTGATCAGCGGCATTGATGGTCTTGTTTGCTTTAAAGGTAAAGCTAAAACGTTGAAATTCGGTTTTGGTGGTAACCATTTCCGGGCTGCCCATGAGACTTTCGTAGCCGTTGGTGCCGCCGCCGCCGCGTCGCACGTTGACAGCCAATGATTGACCGGCGGTACTTGACCGCACATCAAAACTGACTCGATACCAATTGTTGACCACGACCGAAAACGGTGGCGTTGCAACCAGTGACGAGCTAGCCCCTGCCGTCACAACCAAACACGATTGCGCGCCACACGCTTCGGCCGCAGCCGTGGCCATTGGCAGACGGTCATTCCACGGTGTCCACTCTTTGACGCCGGCTGTCATTGACCCGTTTCTGACGATGTTGCCGCCCAGGATTCGAAAAGTTGCAAATCCGACCGCATTCACAACACTCCCATTCAGCTCCAGTAAACGTGCCACACCGGTGGGGGTCATGGCGCTTTGCCAAGTAGGGAACTGGAAAGACCCACTGCCAGTAGGCCAATCCTCTGATACCACACGCGAAGAAATAAGCGCCGAGTAGCGGTTCCGATCGTAAGTGGCGAACCTAGAAGTATCTTTGATGATGCTCTGTTGGCCGACAGCCGCATTTGGTGAGGTTGAAAAAAACAGGTTATCTGTGATCACATTGCCATAAATGTCGCCGTCGGCACTTTTAACTTTAGAATCCTCGAATAACCAGATTTGATGCCTCCGGTTTCCATACAAAGTATTAGCCTGAACGGTATTGTTGTATGCGTTATGCAACAATATACCGGTTTCCGCATCCGAAACTGTATTGCGGACCACTGTAAAACCACTAGCGTGGTCGTCTAAAAAAATTCCTTGACTTTGTGAAGTCGCGCCAGCAGGTTTACCATCAAGACCACCCGGAATCTGGCGCACCACATTTGACTCTATCCGTCCACCCGTCCCGGCCCCATAAACGTAAATTCCTCCGCAGTCATCAAGTACAAGGCAGGCGCTTTCCACCAAATTTCCTTTGACTTGTCCACTGCCGTGAGTGCGGATACCGTGATAGCCAGCGCCCGAAACCGAATTGTTGAATACCGATGCGCCGTCACCAGGCATCACCGCTCCAAGTGTAGAAACTGGCAAGGTGACTGCTTTGCCATTCACTCTTGCAACACCCGCGTCAATGACTATGTTGTCGCTGACTAACATACCCGTTGCAACGCCAAGTGAAGGGGCATTACCCAGAATAGCGTGCTCCCCCGTGCGTTCAATGCGGCTGCCCACCACCTGCAGGGCGCTGGAGCCTGGCGCGAAAACGCCGTTGGTCCCAATGTCAATCAACTTAAGGTCTCGCAACACGACTGCTGCACTTGCAGTGGCATTTACACCGGTTCGACAGCCGGTTAGATGCAAACCGTCAACAATGATGTTTCTCTTTCCTGTAAGGTCGATGCAGGTGCCAAGCGTGGCGAGCGCCACCGGTGTTTGCGGTGCTGCATCGATGGCCGTGCGCGTAATTATCGCGGATGAAGCGTCATCATAAAACCATTCACCAGCTTGGTCGACCATCCAGGCGGCGCCGACCAAATAGTATCCCCAGCCAGCCCTCAACGGATAACTGGTCGGACGATCCAGCAACAACCGATTGCCGGACACGCCGACTACCTTGCGCTCGTCAATCAACCAGGCATTGGTTCGAATCCGGATCGTCGTACCGGTTTGAATTACCCCACCAATGGGCAACGTCAAGTCGCTGCCGGTGGGCACGTAAGAACTGCCGGTTCCCCCAGATGGCGTCGCCACTACATCCGCGTCCGCCGCCGCCCGTAAATAAGGTGAAGTTTCCGCAAGCGGGTTGTAGCCACGATTAGGGTGATGCGCTGCGATCAACGGCGCTGCGCCAAGGCTGGCCAAAAACGGGCTGCCAACCTGTTGCTCCACGGTGGCGTTGTCTACGCTGGCGTTACTGCCCCCGGAAGTTAAAGCGAAATCCAGCCGCGCGTTGTTCAACTGGGCAAGGCCATTGAATGGCATCGATACCGACTGCCATGCGTCATTGCCATGAAAAGTGCCCGCAACGCCCACAACGTCGAATGGCGCGACAGACCGTCGCACATATGCACGCAGTTGCGTGCCAGCGGCCGCTTTAAAATCGAAGCGCATTCGATATGACGTGCCGCCCACGACCGCAAACGTTGGGCCATATATCACTGAGGCGCTACTGCCCGTGCCGCTCTTCATCTGCATGCAATTCGAGCCATCTGGGCCACAACCTGCTGCTACGGCAAGTTGCGCATCGCCAGCGGGTGACCAGACACGCCAGAGGCCCAGCCCCAGATTGAAACCGGCGTCCGGTATCAAGGCAAAAGGCAGTGGTAGTTTGTATACATTGGCGCTTTGACGAGTCCACTGCGCGGCATTACTTCGCGAGAACCCGTCGATCATCGGCGTCGCCCCTGCGCATGGAGAGGGATATGGCCGTACAGCGATTGGCATGGCAGCCGTGCCGGATGCCGGAATCGTCAAAGTCTCATTCCAAATTGACCCACAGCGCAGCGAAATGCTGTCGCCGGCAGCCAACGGCGCACGAGAAACCCGCGACAGGCTTTGCCATGGCCCGTCTGCGGTAGCCGTGGCAGAAGGGTCACCGAGCCGACCTGACCAGCTATCGTTGCCTCTAGCAGCATCGACGTAATAAATCGCAGCGGTAGCTAGTTGCGCATTGAATATCAAGGCCAGGGCAGTGGGAATAAGTTTGTTCATTCGATTTAAAAAAATCTGACTGATGACAGAGATTGGGCTGTCAATCCATTGCAGGGAGCGCGCCTGCAGCACTGTTTCGACACGTCCACATCACCTTAAAGGCCAAATGTGTAAGGCGATACTCTCAAACGTGTGCAAATGAAAAATTTCCCGGACTGTAGGCGATTTCCTACAGATGTGGGCAACTCACCGTCACGACAAGGGGACGAAAAAAACAGGCTTACCAAGCGTGCGTGTCGGGCCGTCCTAAAGCACGGCGCCAACTGGTCGAAATCACCACACACCTAGCCAACCGCCCTCAGCCACATGAAGACGTTCAAGACCCGCGTTGCACGAAGCATTGCTGCGGCATGCGCGTCGTCGCTGTGTGCCATCACATCAGGCTGCGGGGGCGGCGGGACTGATCCGGCTGCGCAAGATGTTGGCGTGAACTCCGTCATCGCACTGCAAAGCAAAATCACTTCGCTGGCTTTGCTGCAACCGTCAAACCCCAGCACCAACGAACTGCCCGCTGTTGCGGTTCCGGCTCAGCCGGCAGCGATAGCGGCTGCCATTGCAGCCGGCCAACCGGCGCCAGGCACAGGCCTTGTGCCAACCACTTTGCCAACAACGCAATCAACTGCAAGCTCAGCCATCTCGGACTGGCTGCCCAACGCGCAACCGCCCGTGGATGGCGTCCCAACGGCTTTGCTCCACCTTGTAAAGCAGCCGAACATCATCGCATTTGCGTCACCTAACCACTTGTTTCCAATGCGTAACATAGGTCTCCAATGCCAAGGAGCCGATGCAACGCTTGCAGACGTTGCAGCGCTCAGGCAACAAGTCGATACCAACGCGGGCCACCGCATCACGCGCTTCGGCGTAGCCGGCTCCGCAGCAAAGCCGGTCTTTCGGCTTGAGCTGGATGCGACGGACGTGCTGCCGGCTGATACACAACCTCGTTGTGAGCTGTTGACCTACCCCATGCCCGGTTCGGGCTTGCCCGTCGGAGAGACTTTTTGGCTTGCCTTCTCGATTTGGGTAGATGACTGGACCGGCTCAACCGACGAACAGAGCATCGGGCAAATGCACATCCAGGACCCACGCAACATCGCGTTGAATCCGTTTCTTGGCCTGGTTGTGCGCGGCAAAGAGTTGAGCGTCGAACTGCGGCACAACCCGTTACAAACGCCGAGTCAAGCGTCCACCACTCTTGTCAACGCAGCGTTGGTAACTTTGCCAACCCGCCGATGGTTCACCATCGCGATTCGAGCCCGGATGGAAATCGACCCGACACAACAACCCTTTTTTCAGATGTGGCTCGATGATCGTCAGATCGTTGACTACAGTGGCCCCTGGGGCTACATGCACCAGCCAGACTCCACCGCCTATGCCAAGGTGGGCATTTACCACTGGCTTAACGGCAACCCCTGGGACACCGACCGTCCAACGCGCACTGTGATGCTGGGGTCAATGCTGCTGGCCCGTGACAAGGCAAGCGGCTATTCACACAGTGAACTCAATGCTGCGGTGGCGCCGCCCGTGCAGTGACTTGCAAACGCGCCCCGCTGGGTACTGAACAGAAGACGCAATTTGTCAATGAATGGCTCTAACGTTGATAAACCTTTACGCTAATGCGGAATCGGCCGATCAACACGCCGCTAGGCACGCACCTGGGCGCCTACGCAGCCCACTACATCCGCCGACGTAGCCCAGCGAAAATATAGACAGCCACCCACCTGAAGTACGATGCCCTAACTCCAACTTTTTGGAATGCGATGTCGAATTTCAGGTTGTTTTTGTGTGGGTCATTGATCGTTTGTGCTGCTGGCCTGACGTCGGCGCAACCACTATCTCAAGGTCGTGAACCCAGCGGTGCCGCAGCAGCATCAACGGTGCAGTTGCGCAGGGTTGCAGTGGCGTCGTCCCCGGCCATCCGCGTTGTCTATGCCGCTGGCGATGGGTTGACAGCAGCGCCTATCACCACCCGACAAAGCACACGGGTGGCCGCAGAAAACTCTGACTCAGGCGCTGCCAGCACTGATCTTCTTGAGTGGGCTGATGAACCCGTGTCGTTTATCTCAGGCCCGCCAGGATCAGTGTCCGCGCGCTTTGTATCGGATGACTTGAAAGTCTACGCATCACCCACTCATTTGTTTCCGATAGGCGCAATCGGCATCCAGTGCCAAGGCGTAAATAACACACTGGCAAAAAGTATGACTGCGAAAGTGGGCACCAATAGCGGGGCAACACGGCAACGCTTTGGACAGGCACGTAGCGCCGCAACGAGGGCCTTTAGATTTGCCGTAGACAACCACGATGTGCTAGCCGAGAACAATCCGCCGCGCTGTGAAATGCTGGCCTATCCCACGCTAGCAACGTCGCTGCCCACCGGGGTGCCATTTTGGTTTGCAGTGTCGATATGGGTTGACGATTGGTCGGGCACGCAAGACGAACAAATCATTGCCCAGTGGCATCAAAACGACCCACGTTTAACGCTCAATCCATTTCTGGCATTGATTGTCAAGGGCAACACGGTGCGGGTGGAGTTGCGGCACAGCGATATCGACCCGGCAACCAAGGCATCCACCACCCTGCTAACCGCAGCAAGTTTGGTACTGAGACCGCGGCGTTGGACGCAATTTGTAACTTGGGCCAAGATTTCTCAGGATGCAAACGAGAAACCGTTTTTTCAACTTTGGCAGGACGGCGCGCAAGTGGTTGACTACCGTGGAAGCCTCGGTTACAAGTTGTCGAAAGGGTATTTCGCATATGCGAAAACGGGCATCTACAAATGGTTGAACGGTAACCCGTGGGATGCCTCAATACCATCCCGCGAGGTGATGGTTAAAACAATGTTGATCGCCAATGACCAATTTAACCGGTACACCCAGGACCAGATTTCAGAGGCCATCTTTGAGCCGTAAAGGTATTTTATTAGTGGCGGTTTTTATATTAATTTCCGCTCAACCACAGAAAATTACCTTTCGTATTGCCGCAAGTAACCGTGGCGCCGTAAAACTGGGTTCTGGCGCGTCGCCAACGGGGCTGGCAATCACCTCATCAATCAATGCGGGTAGTTCTTCTACTTCCCACGCTACCCACACGCCGTGGCGCTTGGCCAGCCAGCGGGCCGTTGCAACTTGGTGATCATTGCGTGTCTCTTGTTTGGCGCCGTGTCGCGGCAAGACTATCAGTGGTTTCGCCACTTCAAATGCGGTCAAAACGGTCCCCATCCCGGCGTGACCAATGATCACTTCGGCGTGCGCACAGGCCTGTTTGAACTTGTCCGGCGCCAACGCACGCTCGTATCGCATGTGCTGCGGGCGAAAGTCCGTGTCGCCTATTTGGGCCAGAATGTCGTGCTGCTTGCCACTTGCCCCAGCCCACAGATCAACCGCCTTGACCAAGCGATCAAAGGGCATTTGCGAACCGACCGTCAAGAAGATCACAACACGGCCCCCACAAATACCGGCCCATTTGGCAGCTCCAGATGGGCCCACTGGGTAAGCCAAAGATCTGCAAACGGCCGCACTTTCATGCCGGAAAGGGACATTGCCTCCACATTGGCAATGCTGTCCAGCCAAATGGTTTTCGCACCCAGCCATTTACCTACTCGCAACGCCACAACGCCCGGCGCCGCGCCAGTTGTGATCACCACATCCGGCCGCTCTCGAACAACCACCCAGGCAACTTGCGTCATCATCTTCAGCAGCTCCCAGCGGCTCCATCGCGTGGCGTCGGTGACGGCGTGAAACCGGGCGCCAGGAACCTCGTCTGCATAGGCAGACTGCACCGTCACATAGCTGACCTCGCAACCATTAAATGCAGGCCGCAACCTCAACAATTGAACCCAGTGCCCACCACCAGACGCAACGGCCAGTATCTTGCGACTCATGACGATTGGCGCGTAGGCAACCGTGCGCTGGCATACAACTGTAAAAGGATTGCCACCACCCTGTTTACATCATGTTGCTGCACGCGTTGCCAGGCGGCAGCCACCATCGAATCGGCATCCCGGCTTGACAGCAACACATGCACCAAGGCATCCGCCAAGCCGGGGATATCGCCGGCTGCCACCAAGCGGCCGTCAACTCCGGCGGTCAGCAGATCGGGCACCCCACCCACCGGCGACGCCACCACCACCACGCCTGTAGCCATCGCTTCAAGAATGCCGATAGGCAGGCCTTCAAAGTAAGACGGCAGCACAAATACGTCGCTCCCGCGCAGTGCAGCTTCCTTGGCCTGGCCGTCGATCCAACCCGGGAAGCTGACGCAATGTTGAAGCCCCAGGTCGGCGCACAAAGCACGGGCAGCCTCGATTTCGCCGTCACCCGCCATCACCAATGTCGCATCCGGCACCTTCGGCAACACCAGTGCCATGGCTCGCAGCAAGTCGAATGCGCCCTTCTTTTGTCGGATACGGCCCAAAAATATCAGCCGCCGCCGCAGGCATCGGGGCGCGGGTTCCAAGTCAGGCAACACGACGGGATTGGGCACCACCACGCAAACCACCGCGGGTGCCAACGGCTGCAAAGCCAATTGCCAGCCTGGCGTCAGCACCAGCACCGAGTGCGCATGCCCCAACGTGACGCGAAGCCACATACGGGCGAACCGCCCGCACTCTTGCTTGGCAAAAACTTCGAACTCGCCACTGTGGATGTGGAAAAGGTAGGGCACCCGAAACCACCGGGCCATTGCGCAGAGCAGTGACTTGCGCCAGAAGCTGCCCCTTGACGCGCTGTGTACATGCAGCAAGGCCACCCGGCCAGCCATCAAGCCACGCAGCAACGCCAGGCAGGCGCGGCCAAAAACCAGCAGTTGCCTCGCCAGGCGCGGCGATTCATAGGTATTAAGGTAACGCACGCCGGCCGATTCAAACAGGCCCGCATCACGGTAGGCAGTCACCACGGCACTCATGCCGCCAGGCGCGGCCAGGCTAGGGCCGGCCATCCACACTTGGGCGTGCGTCATTGCCGCTCGTCGTCCGTCCGGGGTGGCTTTGAGAATTCGGCATAGCTCGGCAAGTCTGAGGGCCGGTTGATGCGCACCACCCGCGCCGGCACGCCCACCACCACGGCGTAGTCGGGCACGTCCTCCAGCACCACGGCATTGGCACCCACCGAGGCACCCCGCCCGATGCGCACTGGCCCCAACACCTTCGCGCCACTGCCCAGCATCGCACCTTCGCCGATCACCGGCACCCCCGGCAATCCCGAGCGTCCCCCGATGGTCACCCCTGTGCCGATCACCGCACCGTCACCAATCCGCGCGCCTTTGTGCACCACCGTACCCAGCCCGCCATAGCTGAAGATGACAGCCCGCCCCACTTGCACCGACGGCGGCAAGACCACGGCAAACATCACCCGGTTGAACACCTTGATCATCCAGGGCAGACCAGGCACACGCCACAGCCACAATTGATGGGATATCCGAAACAGCATCAGCACGATCAGGTCCTTCGCGCCAAAGGCCGGCTGGACAGCGTCAGTTCATGCCCGCCGATGGGCCGCAGCGGGTCAGCCACCGGTCTGCTCAAGCCCGCCAACGCCGCCAGCGCAAAGTAGTGCCACAGCAGCAATGCCCACAGGCCCGCAGCCAACCCGCGCTTGCGCCACGCGAACACCCCACTGACCACCAGCCATCCGCCGGCCCAGGCCAACCAACGGGTGGGGGCATCAACACCCACAACGACCACAACGCCCCAGATCAACAGGTGCAGCAACGGCACCAGCAATACAAATACCTGCTTGCGCGCCAGTTGCCAGAACCATGGGTGGCCCGCTGCTGCGCGCAACACCGCCCCGGTGGCTTGGGCGCGGCCATTGCGCCACAAGCGCAGCAGCATGCCCCAGTTGTCTTCGGCATGCCCCTCATGCAGCACCGCCGTACGGGCCAGCCGCAGCAATTGCCATCCACCCGCACACAGCCGTGCGCCAAGCTCGGCCTCCTCGTACGCGGCCAGGCCCCGATGCGCCAGATAGCCGGTTTGCCGCACCGCTGCCACGCGGTACAGGCCACCACCGCCCAATTCCTTGACGGTTTGCTCGGTGGTCTGAACAGCCGCCGCCGCTTGGCGCCGCCGGTCGGATGAGGTTCGAACCACGGCATCGGTCACCCTGCCACCCACACCGGCCAGGCCCGGATCAGCTTGCAACCGGGCCAAGGCCAGCGCCAGAAAGCCCGGTTGCAGCACCATGTCGCCATCCAGCACATAAACGAAATCACCTTTTGCAAACTGGAACCCCAGTTGGACGGCTGCGCCACAACCCCGATCAGCCAGCGCGTCAAACTGCACTATTCGCACTGCAAACTGCCTGGCGATAGCCACCGTGCGGTCGGTAGAAAGAGAATCCACGACGATCACCTCACCGTCGACCAACGCCGCCTCGCGCACTGCGGCCTGCAGACAGTGGGCGACTCGGCGCTCCTCATTCAACGCCTTGACCAAAATCGATACGGTGGGCATCAGCGTTACACCGCAGCGGTGGCCAATGCCCGCTTGATGCGAGCGGTGCGCCGCAAGTAGCGCAGCCCGTACACCAGGGTGGCCAACGGTGCTTTTAGTGCGTAGGCCCTGCGCACGCGCCAATCTTCTGCCCTGGCGGCCAGCACATTGGCGGTCGACAAACTGCCGGCATGCTCTCTGAACACGGCAAACGGCCGATCAATTTGCAGCGGCGCATAACGGCGGCCCATTCGCAACCAA
>JANOTE010000322.1:0-3815 GCA_031416195.1 Rhodoferax sp. | reverse complement strand
CAGCAGGAGCTGTAGCACCTGCCGCGGCCGCTGTGGGTGTGAAGGCCGAAGACGTGATGGCCACGCTGGAGAAGCTTGGCGAGCTCAAATCCAAAGGTATCCTGACCCAGGAAGAGTTTGACACCAAGAAGGCTGAACTGCTCAAGAAGCTGATTTGAAAAGCTGATGCAGAAGTTGATCCATTGGCTGATGCATTTGCAGCGCGTTTTGCGTGGCCACTGATTCCCCCCAGCGCAGCTATCGGGCACCGTGCCCCGGTTGCGGCGCGCCGGTCAACTTCTTAAGCGCGCAGTCCACCCACGCCGTCTGCGGCTATTGCCAAAGCACCGTAGTGCGCAGCGGCGACAAGCTGGCGCGCATCGGCAAGATGGCCGAGCTGTTTGACGACCACAGCCCGCTGCAATTGCAAGCCAGTGGCGTGTGGAATCGCAGTGGCATCAAGACGGCATTCACGCTGGTCGGGCGACTGCAATACAAATACGGCGAAGGCACCTGGACGGAGTGGCACGCGGTGCTGGCGGATGGCACCTCGGCCTATTTGAGTGAAGACAACGGCTCATACGTTTTCACGACACCCCTTGCGGCCCAGGCCAATATTCCACAGGCTGATAGTTTTCAGCTTGGCAAGTCGGTTCGGCTTAACAATCGCGCGTTCAGTGTTGCTTCCAATCAAAAAGTGGCGCTAATTTCCGCGCAAGGCGAGTTGCCCCACTTGCCTGCGCTCGGACAGGACTTTACCGTCGTTGAGCTGCGAAGCGAGGGTGCTGGCAGTAGTAATGGTTTGGGGATTGGCTCCGGCGTAGGCCTGGGGGCCGGGGCAGGCGAAGTGCTGAGCATTGACTACGGCACCCAGCCGCCCACGATGTCGATGGGGGCGGCGGTGCTGCTGGAAGACTTGCAGCTCACCGGGTTGAAGGACGAATCGGCCAAAGACGAAAAAGGCCGCCAGTTCGCCTGCCCCAACTGCGGCACCAGCGTTCAGGTCACGTTGGACTTGAGCAAAAGCATCACCTGCACCGCGTGCAACAGCCTGATTGACATCTCGGGTGGCATTGGCGGCGAGCTCAAACATGCGCTGCAAGACGAGCCGGTTCGCCCGCTGATCAAGCTAGGAAGCATTGGCCAACTGCAAGGAGTGCAGTGGCAAGTCGTCGGATTTCAGCATCGCATGGGCACCGACCCGAACGACCCCAGCGAGCAGTTTGGCTGGAGCGAGTACCTGCTGTACAACCAAAAGCGCGGCTTCACGTTTTTGGTCGATTCCACCGAAGGTTGGAGCATCGTCAAGCCTGCCACGGGAGCGCCGGTGATGGTCGCCAACGGCAGCAGCGCCAGCTATTTGGGCCAGCGCTACCAGCTCAAGGAAACGTACCGCGCCGAGACGAACTATGTGGCGGGCGAGTTTTACTGGCAGGTCACGCGTGGGCAGACTTCCGAGAACCGCGATTTCGTCAGCGGCAAAAGCATGCTGTCGATGGAAAAAACACCCAATGAGCTGACTTGGTCTGTCGGCAGCCCGATCGACAGCGACGCGGTGGCCGCGGCCTTCAAGCTCGACCAGAGCAAGGATTTGCTCAAGCGCGCAGATGCCTCGCCCGCCAGCGCGCTTAAAGGGATAGGCTGCGGCACGATCATCATTTTGGTTGTCATCGTTCTGGTCTTTCTGTTTTTGATCAGCCGCTGCACGCCGACCACCGGGTCTGGCTCCTCCGGTGGGGCGCGCACTTCGGGCGGGTCGTTTGGCGGCTCGTCCGGTGGCGGAGGGCATAAATGACGTTTACACCCATCACTCGATTTACTCAAACGCAATTTACTCAAGGAGATTTTCATGGGACTTGAATGGATTAAACCCGCGGCCTTCCTGGGCTCCATCCTGTACGCGTTGATCGGCGTGCTGATTTTCTGGCTGTGCTTTGTCATCATCGACAAAGTGACTCCTTACAAGCTGTGGGAAGAACTCGTGGAAAAGCAAAACGTGGCGCTGGCGCTGGTGGTGGCTTCTATGTCGCTGGGCATTTCGATCATCGTCGCCGCAGCGATTCACGGATGACCCGTGGATGAGTAGTCAGCCTGCCGGGCGCGCGGATGCTGGCCCCAGTGCCGGGCCAGTGGAGGTTGCGCTGCTGGCCTCAGTCTTTGTGGTTGCCGCCTGCGGGCTGGTGTACGAGCTGGCGGCAGGCGCGCTGGCCTCGTACCTGCTGGGCGATTCGGTGTTGCAGTTCTCCACCGTCATCGGCGCGTACTTGTTTGCGATGGGCGTAGGCTCGTACCTGTCACGATTTTTTGAGCGGCAACTGCCCGCGCATTTTTTGCGCATCGAGTTGCTGGTCGCGCTGGTCGGGGGGCTGTTGCCAGCCGCACTGTTTATCGCCAACGCTTACACACCGGGCTCATTTCGCTTTCTGCTTTACGCGCTGGTGTTTGTCGTGGGCACGCTGGTGGGGCTGGAGATTCCGTTGGTGATGCGCATCTTGAAGCGCAATGTCGCGCTGAAAGATTTGGTCTCTCAGGTGCTGACGTTTGACTACCTGGGTGCGCTGGCGGTGTCGGTCGCGTTCCCGCTGGTGCTGGTGCCGCAGTTGGGGTTGATCCGCACCGGCTTGTTGTTCGGTTTGATGAACGCGGCCGTGGCGCTGTGGGCGCTGTGGCTGTTTCGCCATGAGCTGCGGCATCTCAAGTCGCACGTCATCGCCTGTGTAGCAACGCTCGGGCTCCTGGCCACAGCGTTCGCGGGTGCAGACTACATTACGACGCTGGCTGAAGACAAGTTCTACCAAGACAAAATAGTCTTCACTGCGCACTCGCCTTACCAGCGCATCGTGGTGACCCAAGGCAAAGCGGGGCACCGCCTGTTCTTGAACGGCAATTTGCAGTTTGCCGAGCGTGATGAATACCGCTACCACGAGGCGCTGGTGCATCCGGTGATGGCGGCCTTCGCATCGGGCGGCGGCGCGCCGAAGAAAGTGGCCGTGCTGGGCGGTGGCGATGGCATGGCGGTGCGGGAGATTTTGAAATACCCCGGGGTTGAATCCATCACCCTGGTCGAGCTGGACCCGGCCATGACCCGGCTGTTCTCCGAGCAACCGACCTTGGTCAAACTCAACGGCGAAGCGTTGAAATCGCCCAAAGTCAAAATCATCAACGCCGATGCGTTTCACTGGTTGGAGCAAACGCAAGAGACCTTCGATGTCATCGTGGTCGATTTCCCCGACCCCACCAACTTCAGCATCGGCAAGCTCTACACCAACTCGTTCTAGTCGCTGCTGGATCAACGCCTTGGCGCCAGCGGTTATGCGGTGATTCAAACCACCTCGCCGCTGGTGGCGCGCAAGAGTTACTGGACGGTGGTGCAAACGATTGAGTCGGTCGGGTTGACTGCGCGGCCTTATCACGCCAATGTACCCAGCTTTGGTGAGTGGGGCTTTGTGATTGCCAGCCGCAGGCCCTGGCGCATGCCCACCGACTTGCCGTCCGATTTGCGTTTTTTGAACCTGCAGTCACTCCCCCAACTGTTTGACTTTCCGCGTGACATGGCACGCGTGCCCGCCGAGGTGAATCGCCTGTCCAACCAGACTCTGGTAACCACTTATGAGGCCGAGTGGGGCAAGCAGGACACGCATTGAGATGAAGCGGCGCAGCTTTCTCGCAGGTGCCGCGCTGCCTCTTATGGGTTCGCTCGTCGGATGTGAGCGCGTTGAGGAAATCCAAGGCGGTTTCAGCGGCATCGCGCACGAGCGCGGGCACCTGCTGCGCGAGCGCAAGGCTTGGCCCGCGCCCACCAAAATCCACAAAACGCGCGTCATCATTGCGGGCGG
>JANOTE010000321.1:0-3246 GCA_031416195.1 Rhodoferax sp. | reverse complement strand
TTCAAGGTGGGGCAGTTTCCGGAATCAGAGCGTTACTACGCTGAAGCGATCAGCATTCCCATGTATCCCATCATGTCTGAAACGCAGCAAGACGAAGTCGTCAGTTGCCTGCGCGAAGCGCTTGGCGCATGAGGCTTGCCGTCATTCCTGCGCGCGGCGGCAGCAAGCGCATACCCCGTAAAAACATCAAGCTGTTTTGCGGCAAGCCCATGATCGCGTGGTCGATCGAAGCAGCGCTGCAAAGCGGCTGCTTTGACAAAATCGCGGTGTCCACAGACGATGCCGAGATCGCCCAAGTCGCCCGCCAGTGCGGCGCGCAGGTGCCTTTCATGCGCCCGGCCGAATTGTCCGACGACCACACCGGCACCACAGCCGTCATGGCGCATGCCATCGACCGGCTCGCAGAGCAGGGCCAACCACCCGAACAGGTCTGCTGCCTCTACGCCACCGCACCATTTGTCAGCGCTGCCGATCTGCGCCGTGGCCTCACCGTGCTGACCGAGACGGGCAGCGACTACGCCTTTGCGGTCACCAGCTACGCCTTTCCAATCCAGCGCGCCATCCGCATCACTCTCGCTGGCCGCGTCAACATGTTCAACCCGGAGCACTTCAACACCCGCTCGCAAGACCTTGAAGAGGCTTACCACGATGCTGGCCAGTTCTACTGGGGCCGCGCAGACGCCTGGCTGCAGGGGCGAATGATTTTCAGCCCAGCCGCCGCGCCGGTCATACTGCCCCGGCATCGGGTGCAAGACATCGACACGCCCGAAGACTGGACGCGCGCCGAATGGCTGTTTAAAGTCCTGCAACATGCACAGTAAGATAAATCCATGACCATTTACGCCTGCTGCAACGTGGAGACCCATCATGCAAATAGCCATTGAATTACCAAATGATTTTGTCGCGTTTCAAGCCGTGTCCGACATCCGGCAAGAAGTGCGTACCTCTTACGCGCTCTGGCTTTATCAGCAAGAGCGGGTCACGCTCGTTAAAGCTGCAGAGGTGGCCGGCGTCAGCCTGTACGACTTCATGGGCATTTGCAAAAGCAACCAAATTCCCGTGATTGACATCACGCGCGATGAGTTGCTCGAAGAGTTGACTGGATTTAATCCCGCATGATTCTGGTCGCAGATGCCTCCGCGCTGATCGCGTTGTCTGCCTGCGACAGCCTGGCCCTGCTCGAAGCACTCTTTGGCACTGTACTGGTGCCACAAGCCGTGTTTCTTGAGGTGGCGGCAGTGGACAAGCCCCAGTCTGACCGCCTGCGAAGCTATCTGCAGGGCAAGGTTCGCGCGGTGGACATGCGGGGTTTTGTTTTCCTCGATGCCTTTGCAGACGCTGGCGAAACTCAGGCCATGCTGCTTTACAAAGAACTCGCTGCCGACTACTTGTTGATTGACGACAAGCGTGGTCGCAAGGTCGCCAAAATCAACCAGATCAAAACGGTTGGGTCGCTGGGTGTTTTGCTGCAAGCCAAACGCGCTGGCTTGATTTCCCGCGTTGCGCCCCTGATCGAGCAAATTGCCGCCAGCCCGGTCTTCATGAGCGAGAGCCTGATACAGACCGTTCTCGATTTGGCCGACGAGTCTGAGGCGCATGGTTAGTCAATGAAAGTCGCACTTCGCGCCGATGCCTCACTGCAAATGGGCAGCGGCCACGTCATGCGCTGCCTGACGCTGGCAGACGCCCTCAAGGCCCGGGGAGCGCAGTGCCACTTCATCAGCCGGGCACACCCAGGCCACCTGCTTGAAGCTATTTACCAGCGAGGTTATAAGGTAAATAGCCTTGTAGCCCCCGTAATACGTGCGCAAGCAGCTATTAAAACAATAGCAATAAAAGTGCTAGATCCGCAACAAGAACCCGCCCACGCGGCCTGGCTGGGCAGCACCTGGCAGGCTGACGCGCAGGAAACCGCCGCCGTCCTGGCCGACCTGCAGCCCAACTGGCTGGTGGTAGACCATTACGCCCTTGACCAGCGCTGGGAAACGGCATTGCAGCCGCATTATCAAAAACTGATGGTCATCGACGACCTGGCAGACCGCCCCCATTGTTGTGACCTGTTGCTCGACCAAAACCTGGGTAGCGAGCCAGAGCACTATGCCCAATGGGTGCCCGCACACTGCCAGGTGCTTACCGGCCCGCACTACGCCCTGTTGCGCCCCGAATTTGCAGAACTGCGGCCCTACAGTCTGCAACGCCGCCAAGCGCGGCCCGCCTTGCGCCAATTGCTCATCACCATGGGCGGCGTCGATCAACCCAACGCCACCGGGCAGGTGCTGCAGGCCCTCAAAAGCTGCTCTTTGCCAGCTGACTGCAGCATCACCGTGGTTATGGGCTTGACGGCGCCCTGGTTGAAAAACGTCCGGGAACTGGCGGCACAAATGCCCTGGCCCACCGAAGTGGTGGTCAATGTCAACGACATGGCCCGGCGCATGGCCGACAGTGATCTGGCGATTGGTGCGGCGGGCAGTACGTCGTGGGAGCGGTGCTGTTTGGGCTTGCCGACCCTAATGGTGGTGTTGGCCGAAAATCAACAAGCTAGCGCCCAATCCCTGGAAGCGGCACACGCAGCCCGTTTGATCGGGTCCGTGAGTAATATCGCTACGCAACTGCCACAGGCTCTCCGGGAACTGTTCGATTCAAAGCACCCGACGCGTATGAGCCTTGCCGCGAGTGCCATCACCAATGGGCAGGGCGTTGAAAAAATCCTGAAAACCATGGGACTATTCAATGCTTGAGTCAAGGCCATTGCCATCCCAAATTCGGCCCATGGTGCATGCCGATCTAGAACTTGTGCTGGCTTGGCGCAACCATCCCGACGTTCGACGCTACATGTACACCCAGCATGAAATCACGCTGGACGAACATCAGCGCTGGTTTGAACGCACCTTGCCAGACCCAAAAAAACACTTGCTGGTTTTTGAAGTGAACCAGCAGCCTCTGGGGTTCGTGAACTTCAACGAGGCAGGAAACGGGGGCATTGCCGACTGGGGTTTTTATGCGGCACCCGATGCACCGAAAGGCAGTGGACGTCAACTTGGGAGCGCAGCGCTCAACCATGCCTTCACGCAACTCCAACTGCACAAAGTTAGTGGTCAGGCGCTGGCGTACAACGAGCGCTCCATCCAGTTTCACCAATCCTTGGGTTTTCAACAGGAAGGCATCTTGCGTGACCAGCACTTCGATGGCGAGCGCCATCACCACGTCATCTGCTTTGGCCTGCTATGCCATGAATGGCAACCCAAC
>JANOTE010000320.1:0-2751 GCA_031416195.1 Rhodoferax sp. | reverse complement strand
GTACGGCAACCGGGCCGACCTGCAAGCCAAGTACCCGACGCATGACGACAAGAAGGCCTTTTGGCGCATGCCCACGTTGTACAAGTCGATCCAGGCCAAGAACATCGCCGACAAAGTACACGAGAAGTTCCCGTTTGTGTTGACCTCAGGCCGCTTGGTCGAATATGAAGGCGGCGGCGAAGAGACGCGTTCCAACCCGTGGCTGGCTGAATTGCAGCAAGAGATGTTTGTCGAGATCAACCCGGCAGTTGCATCCGCCAAAGGCATTCGCAATGGCGAGCGGGCGTGGGTATCGTCACCCACGGGTGCGCGTCTGAACGTGCAGGCTCTGGTGACCGAGCGGGTGGGGCCGGACACGGTCTTCATGCCCTTTCACTTCTCGGGTCGCTGGCAAGGTGCTGACATGTTGGCCTTCTATCCGAACGGTGCGGCTCCTGTGGTACGCGGCGAGGCGATCAATACCGCAACCACGTACGGCTACGACAGTGTGACCATGATGCAAGAGTCGAAGACGACGATCTGCAACGTGGAAAAAGCATAAAAAGATTAGGAGATTGATATGGCAAGAATGAAATTCGTCTGCGATGCAGAGCGCTGCATTGAATGCAACGGCTGCGTGACGGCCTGCAAAAACGAAAACGAAGTGCCGTGGGGCGTAAACCGCCGCCGCGTGGTCACACTGAACGACGGCGTGCCTGGCGAGAAGTCAATCTCGGTGGCCTGCATGCATTGCAGCGATGCACCCTGCATGGCGGTGTGCCCTGTCAATTGCTTTTACCGCACCGATGAAGGCGTGGTGCTGCATGACAAAGACGTGTGCATTGGCTGCGGTTACTGCTCCTATGCCTGCCCGTTTGGCGCACCGCAATTCCCGTCGCAAGGCACGTTTGGTGTGCGCGGCAAGATGGACAAATGCACCTTCTGTGCTGGTGGCCCCGAGGCCAATGGCAGTCAGGCCGAGTTTGAAAAATATGGCCGCAACCGCTTGGCCGAAGGCAAGCTTCCGGCCTGCGCCGAGCAGTGCTCGACCAAGGCCCTGCTGGCCGGCGATGGCGATGTCGTCGCCGACATTTTCCGCAACCGCGTGTTGAAGCGTGGCAAGGGCGCAGAAGTTTGGGGCTGGGGCACGGCGTATGGCTCCAAGCAGGCGGGGCAACCTCCTGCGGGTGCGGCACAACAGCCGGCGGGCGCGACACAACAGCCAGCGGTGAAATCATGAAGTGCCGTTTAAGCGTGATGGCAGTCTTGGCTGCTGCAACGGTTTTGGTGGCCTGTAGCGATAAACCGCAGGCCTTGAATGCGGGCAGCGCCAGCAAGCAGGATGCGACCGCCTTCTCGGGCACAGGCAGCGCCTACATGGACAAAGGCTGGAAGGCTGGCGACAAGGCGAGCTGGGAGCAGCACCTCAAAACCCGTATGCAAAACGGGCAGAACGATTACTCCAAAGCCAATTGATCGGAAAATCTCAATGTTGCGGCCCATCTTTCGGAAATTTGCGACAGCGACTTTGTTGGTCTGTTTGAGCGGAGTCTGCTTGGCGGCAGATCCCCCGGCTGATCAAGTTCCCCCGGCCAATTCGGCGGGTGGTATTCAAGGTCAGAATATTTTTGATGTCAAACCGGATGCCAGCGACCAGCCGGGCTATGCCAAACAGTCCAACGCCGAGCGTGCCAAAGTGCAGCCGGGCAACAATGCCCCGATGTGGCGCCAGGTGGGCGAGGGCAAAGACGGCTACAGCAGTTTGCCCAAGAGCGAAGCGCCAGAAGCAGGTAACCTGATTCAGCCCTTTGTGCAGTACCCCGGATCGCGTTTGACCAACGCGGGCGAAGCATGGCGCCAGGTGCGCAACAACTTGATCATTCCGTATGGCGGTGCTTTGTTGCTGATCGTGCTGGGTGCCATTGCGCTGTTCTATTGGCGCAAAGGCATGTTGATGCAGCATGCGCCCGATACAGGCCGCAAAATCGAGCGCTTCACGCCGTTTGAGCGTTCTGCCCACTGGGCCAATGCGATTGCGTTTTCGATTCTCGCAATCTCCGGCGTGGTGATGGCGTTTGGCAAATTTTTCATCCTGCCCGTGATTGGCAGCACGCTGTTTGGCTGGTTGACTTACGCGTTGAAAAACATGCATAACTTTGCCGGGCCGGTGTTTGCAGTGTCGCTGGTGGTGGTGTTTTTGACCTTCGTGAAGGACAATTTCCCACGTACGGGCGATCTGAACTGGCTGCTTAAAGGCGGTGGCCTGCTGTCGGGCAAAGAGATGCCCTCGCATCGCTTCAACGCGGGCGAGAAGGTGGTTTTCTGGGGCGGTGTGTTTTTATTGGGCCTCGTGGTGATTGGTTCGGGCCTGGTATTGAACAAACTGGTGCCCGGCCTGATTTATGAGCGTGGCACGATGCAAATTTCGCACATGGTGCATGCCGTGGCGGCGCTGCTGATGGTGGCGATGTTCATCGGTCACATCTACATCGGTACGCTGGGCATGCAAGGAGCTTACAAGGGCATGGAGACGGGCTACGTTGACGAAGCCTGGGCCAAAGAGCACCACGAGCAATGGTTTGACGACGTGAAGGCTGGCAAGATTCCAGCTCAGCGCACACCGCTGCCTGCGGGCGGTTTGGTGGGTAGTGGGGTAGTTGGCGCCTCAGGTGGTGGCTCGGTGCAAATTTAAATTGGAATGCGATATGAAAAAGCTGTTTGTCTCCCTGCTGATCACCAGTGTCTCATGTGTCGCGCTGGCCAAATTGCCTG